>JBNJFO010000147.1:0-3981 GCA_051746905.1 Thermoplasmatota archaeon | reverse complement strand
TATGCCGCCAACAGTCGATACCACTAGTGCTGCGGTTAGATAGATGGCAAGAGTCCGGTTCGAGGAGTTTTTGAACTTTTTCAACATCTCGTTCTTATCATCTCCGGCAGTTTCGTCCTCGATAAGATGTATCAGGACCTCTTTATTGTTCAGATTCCAGTTGGCATAGAAAAGGAAGAAGAATCCGAACAAAACGACCAGATTCAGATTACTGTAAGCGATAAAACGATTCACGTAATAAAACGAACCTGCGGTGATTATTATGCCGAGGTTGTTCAGATACCTCTTTTTCAAATACAATCCAGCAAGACCGATGAGTGCGCCTATCAGCGGGGCATACCATAGCTCGTTAGGGTCGTTCAGATAAGTGAAAGCAGCCGCTAATATCCCCGTAACTATGGTCATCATCTTGATCTCAAGCATCTCCGGAGCAGATGGGGAAGTGTTCACCTTCTCATCTGGTATCTTCTCACCCCCTCTAAAGCTATCTCCAGTGGATCGTTAGGGTCCCAATCTACCACAAGTGAGTAGTGCCACAGTTTATCGATTATATTCCTTCTCTCCATGTTCAGCATCTTCTCAGCGATGGGGGATTCTATACCCTCGGTTTTCTTCTCAAGCGCAACGGGAGAAGGTGATATGACCAGTATGTCGTATTCTCCCCTGCACAGGTCCATAACGGTCTCCACCACTTTTGGATCTATCAGCGGAGTCACGAATATTATCTGGCATCTCCTGGGGAAGAACCTGGTTATGACCCATTTTGCATCGTTTATGTCCCACAGGCCGCCCTGCCTGAGCTTTGTTAGAGCGTCGATTATCTTGTAGAACTGCTCACGACCGAATCCTGGATAAACCCAGTTCAAGAAGTCCCCCAGCACTACCACGCCCACCCTGTTCCTGTCCCCCAATATACTAGAAGTCAGACTGACAGCGGCTCTGATCGAAGCGCTGGTCGTGTTCATCCCAACCGTCCCCACCGTGGAATCCATACTGCCGTCTACGACTATGATGACATCTCCACTGTTCTCCCCCTCGTATTCATTCGTGACAGGGCTCATGTAACGGGCCGTAGCCTTCCAGTTGATCTTCTTCATCTCGTCGCCCTGGACGTATTCCCTCAAAGCGTAGAACTCGGTCCCGATACCTATAGCACTGGATGGGATATTACCCAACCAGTTCCGGGTGTATTTCGGTCTTATGTAGACCTTGTTTATATCCTCGACCTCCGGTAGAACGGACATCTCCATCTTGCCTTCGTCGGTATATTCTTCGGAGAACAGTTCCAAGGAGTCCCGGTATCTCATCTTCAAGGGACCTATCTCTATCTCACCTCTAACGGGGCAGGTGATGGTATACTTCAGAACTTCTTCCTGACCGCTGTCCAATTCCAGAACATTATGGTTGGTCCCCTTAACCACCTCGATCCTTGGCGATAACTGATCTAGAACTTCCAGATATTTCAATCTGTTACCGTTGTTCTTGATTGTCGTCCTGACTTCGATCTCGTCGTTCTCGTGGACTTGACGCGAATCGGTCTCCCTTGATACCTCGATATCTACTTCTTTGGGAGGGATACCCATCAAACCGATGACCAACACCGATACAGGCGGTAGTGACATGAAAAGGAAGACCCAACTCTTGAGGATCAAGCCGAAAACCAGTGCCAGGAAAGAGAATCCTGCCAGATAGAACGCGGACCTTGTCTTCATTCACTTCACTTTCGGAACGGGCACGCTGGACAATACCTTCTTAACGATATCCTCGGGGTTGACTCCCTTTATGGCTGGACCGGGTTTCAACACCAATCGATGTGATATGGCTTCTTTAGATATGAATTTGACATCGTCGGGGACCACGTAATCCCTTCCCCTCAGAGCTGCATTAGCCATGGCTAACTTCATCAGGGCCAGACTGCCCCTCGGGCTGGATCCGACTTCCACTTGATTGTGTTTCCTTGTCTTCTGGACGATGCTAACGATGTATCTCTTGATATCGTCATCGAGATGGACGTCCTCCACCGCTCTCTGCATCTCTAGAAGTGTCTTGGGCTCGGTCACCTTGTTCGTGTGAACGTCGTCTTCTTTTCTATCTTTACGTCTCTTCAATATCTCGACTTCGTCATCTTCAGATGGATATCCGATATCGAGCCTGAGCAAGAACCTATCTACCTGGGCTTCTGGCAGCGGGTAAGTCCCTTCGTATTCGATGGGGTTCTGGGTGGCTATCACGATGAACGGTTTATCCAGTTTATGTGTGTCGCCTTCTATGGTGGTCTGTTTCTCCTGCATCGCCTCTAGAAGAGCTGCCTGCGTTTTAGGCGGAGCCCGGTTTACCTCGTCAGCCAGAAGGACGTTGGTGAATATCGGCCCTTTCCTCATCTTGAATTTTCCAGTGTTCCTATCGTAGATGAATGAACCGGTTATATCCGCAGGGAGCAGATCCGGTGTGAACTGGATCCTCTTGAAATCGCAACCTAAGGCATCGGCGAAACAGTTGGATAACATGGTCTTAGCGAGGCCGGGGTAATCCTCGAACAATATATGACCGTTTGCCAGTATACCCAAAAGCGTCTTCTGCAGAACCGATCTCTTACCGACTATACTCTTATTGACTTCGTCTATCAGTGTTTTACTTATCTTCGACAATTTTTTTATTTTCAAGTCCATTCCTCCATTCTGTTCATTATCTTTTTTATCCTTTTACCGTAAGACCTATTTTCTTGACCTTGAAACGTGTTCGAAAGCAGATTAGATCTGCCGGCTTCTCGGAAACTCTTGCTGCTGAGCAGGAAATCCGCGATAACTTCGTCATCTATCTCCCTTTTCAATCTATCCGGGTTACTTAAAAGTTCTTCGAGCTGAGAATCTGAGAATCCTCTCCCTTCTTTGAGTCTCTCCAAAAAAGCCTCCCTGATCCTCTCTTCGAGCAGTGCCTGGCTGGCGTCGTAGCCCTTGTTCGCCCTCTCGACCATGTTTGAAGCATCTCCCAACCTTGAATGTATTATCTCGTCGAGTTCCGTTCTACGTTTCCAGTGCCCTAAAGATGATGTGTCTTCATAAAGTGCTCTGGTCACGACTAGTGCCACTATCCCTAGGGCTATGATGCTAACAGTCCAACGTAGCATACCACTGCTGGCGGACCATGGGATGAATACTAACAGCAGGAAGACCATTATAGCTGTCAAGAAGGTGAACACGTTCCTGACAGCCTGCTTGTTTACCTTCTCCTCCAGTTCACTCTCAAAACCATCATCCATGGCTATCTTCCCCCCATCTCTTTCTGTAGAGCTTCAAGGTTATCTAGAGCTCTCCTTCGATCTTTTTCTCCCATCTTATGTCGGCTGTACCTGGCTTCTTCGAAAACGGCCGTCATATCAGATATGCTCTTTTTCGAAACATCCAGTCTACCCATCACCCTGTTCTTGAACTCCCTTGGAGTCAAGCTTTCATCCTGAGAAACACCCGTATCTTCGAGTGTCCTACACATCTTCTGGTAAGCTCTTATGATGGTCGAGCGGACGTCCTTTCCCGAGTACAGGTCCTCCACGGTTTTATCGATGGTCTCTGAGAACTGTTCCTGAATCTCTTCGTCTTTTTTGATCTCGACGTTCTTGTTCAGGTAACTCTTGGCCCCCTGGTAGGCGAAAAGAGTGAATATCCCTATGACCAACCCTACCAATATGATCGTGCCCATGGACGAACCGGCTATACCCGTAAATCCCCCTCCGCTGGTACCACCTGCTTCGGATGCTGTCTGATTGACCTCTTCTCTAGCGAGATTCATATCATCCATCATGCTCGCAATAACGAAGAACGCGGCACCTATGCCGCAGCCCACGGCGGTAGCACCCAACTTTACGAACATGCTCTTATCCTTCTGTACCACGGCGAAGAATACCGCCAGAACTGACATTATCACGAGAGTGCCTATGAAAACATAGTATATCAGCTTGAAAACCGGAAATTCCACAGTCATGCC
>JBNJFO010000146.1:0-3991 GCA_051746905.1 Thermoplasmatota archaeon | reverse complement strand
ATCACAAGCAGCTTTGTTAACTTCGAGATAGTTTCCCTTCTTATCAACGACAAATACTCCATTCGGCGCATTTTCTACATAACTCCTAAACTTCTCCTCGCTCTCACGTAGTTCTTCTTCCATCATCTTCCGGTCGGTGATATCCATCCCAGAACTCAAGGTTCCGATGATTTCTCCGTTATCGTTTCTTAATACGGTATTTCTCCAGGATATGATCTTTTCTTCTCCATCCTTTGTTAGAATGGGATTTTCGTATCTATTTCCCTCGTCAATTCTTCCATCCATTATAGGTTTGCGAGTATCCTCAAGCACGTCTTTCCTTATTCTTTCCGGCACGAAATTTTCGTACCACGGCTTGCCGATAATCTCTTCCTTATCATAACCGACTATTTCACATCCTTTCTGGTTTATCTCCTCAGTTTTACCATCTTCGTCGATCACTACAATGATCACATCAGCGATATCAAAATATTTTTGGGCTTTCTCTTTTTCCTTTCCTAAATGTTTTTTTGCCCTTTTCTCTTCCTTCTTTAAGCGAGTACGCTGATCGATGTCCTCTTTCATGCTTTCGTAATGTTCTTGGGTGACCTTTCCTTCCTGTTGGGCTTTAAATACTTTAGGGGGCAGGTAGAATAAGTTTTCGTGTAGCTCGGTATAGATCAGGACTTGAGGGTGGGTGTTAAGGACGTCAACAAGTGTTTCAGGCGTGAATTTTTTCTCGTTATATTGGCACATGGCTATGACCTTTTGCTCTGGAAGGAACTCGTTCAGTTTAGTCTCATATTCCATCAGTCTTTCTACACCTGGTACATCGCTAAAAACCCATGTCATCTCTCCAGTCAATCGTAAGCCATCGTAACCTTCTTCTAAAGCCTGTTTTTGAGCCTCTTTTATCAATTCGATCATTTCATCTGGATCAAAATAACCGTCTTTCAAATATGAATCACTTTTAGTCATAAACTCGAACTGATTGGTTTCGATAAACTTTTCTACATCTAAGCCCGTTCTTTTGAAGGTCTCTATGACTTCCTCTTTAGTCCTATCATCAACGATGTAAAGACATTTCTCATTCTTTTCGATACCCAAAGAGACAAAAGATGAAAGCGCCGAGAGCTGTTCCTCCTTATTCCTGTAAATACAGCACATATGAGTACCTAGTTCTTGATCTTCCAATTTCGACCTCAGATTTTCGTTAATCTTCAGCTCTTCTTCTGTTTCCTTCACATTACTCATTAGCTTCACTCTCATCTTTCAAATTTTCAGTTTTCTTAAGCCGAATCTCAAACCTAGCTCCACCCATTTCGGAATCTTTCACTTCGACTTTCCCACCGTAACTCTCGGCTATCTCTTTCACCATGTACAATCCTAGTCCGGTTCCTGCGGTCTCTCCTCTCTTGAATCCCTTATCAAATATCTTTTCTTTTGATTCATAGGGTATGCCGGCACCGTCATCTTCTACAATGACAACGCATTCGTCTTCTTCTATCTGAGAGTAGATTTTCATCTCATTACAATCTGAATGTTGGATGGAATTTTCTACTAAATTTGAGAAAATCTCTTTCAATAAAGGACCTCCTCTCACATTACAATCACATTCCGCCATATCTATGTTTATCCCTCTCTCTTCCAGCCGATCTTTATGTTCTGATAACACTTTGTCCATCATAGAGCCTAAATCTACCTCGCCGATTTCCTCCTCTTGCTCGATCTCTCTGAGTTTTCTCACCTTCTCGATTATCTCCGTACTTTCATTAGTGGCGCGTTCCGCTTTATCTACAAAATCTTTCACTTCATCGGGAAGATCATGATCTCTCATCAGTTTTAGATATCCTTTGACAATCTGGCTTTTATTACCGACGTCATGTCTGAGGAGAGAATGGAGGAACTTTTCTCTTTCTTCTGATTTCCTTTGATCGGTAATGTCGGCAAGAATTCCTTGGGCACCGACAGTACGCCCTTCTTCAATTATAGGACGTGCATGAGTTCTCACCCAGCGAACATCCTCATTTTTAGTAACAAAACGATACTCAGCCGGCTCCCCTTCGCCTGACAATACTTTCTCAAATTGTTCAATTCGCCCATCTAAATCATCTGGATGGACAAGTTCTACAAAAGATTTTCCCGCTAACTCAGAGGGAGAATAACCACTTACTCCCTCAACATTAGGAGAAACATACTCAATTTCGGCATTTTCATTCAAGATATAGATTACTTCATTCAAGTTCTCTACAAGTGAGCGATACTTTTCCTCACTCTTCCTCAATTCTTTCTCCATCTCTTTCCGTTCTGTGATATCCCTAACCACGCTTACGAACGCTCTTTCCCCCCTGAAAGTTGTTAAAGTCGAGTTCGTTTCAACGGGGATTTTTTTTCCTTCCCTGGTAATGTGGTTGGATTCAAATACGAGAGTTTTCTTCTTTTTTAGTTTCCTTTTTCTCTCTTCTATCCTCTCCGCACTCTCGGGAGCTACTATATCCTGCAAGTTCATCGAGAGCCATTCTTCCTCCGAATAGCCCAGGTACTCTTTCGCCGCATCGTTTACTGCAAGGAAACTACCCTCATGGTCATGGACAAGCACGGGATCGTTCAAACTGTCAAGAAGGTCTTTGTATGCTTCTTTCAGTCTCTGGATTTTTTCTTCCTTTTCCTTCCGTTCGGAAATTTTCCTGATGTTACACTGCAATACTTTTTCTCCACCCGACTCGTACGTGTTGCTGATGAACTCGACCGAAACCTCCACTCCACCTTTCGTTTCCAATGGCAAGTCCTCGTAACGAATGTAACCCTCTTCCACTAGTTCTTTGAACCTCTCCTTACTTTCAACAATATTCTTAAATGTTCCGATCTCCCATAAATCCTTTCCAACTAGCTCTTCTTTCGAAAAACCTGTCAAATCTTGAATATACGGGTTAGCGTCTTTTATCTCGCCCGACTCAGCATCTAAAATAAGCATAATAATCATTCCATCCTGAGCCGTTTCGAACAAACGCCTATATTTTTCTTCGCTGTCCTGCCGGCTTTCTTTTGTTCTAAAATGCTTGACTTCCTGTTTTATCGCTTTTATCAACATGCTGTATTGTGTGCCAGGATCTCCACCTTTCTGCAGGTATCTATCCGCTCCAAGGTTCAGAGCTTCCATCGCGACCTCTTCTCTACCTTTTCCTGTGAACATTATGAATGGGACTTCATTCTCCCTTTCCTTTCTTATTTCTTCTAAGAACTCTAATCCATCCATGACAGGCATCTGGTAATCTGAAACTATCACATCAAAATCATTTTCCTCCAGCAAATCTAGAGCTTTTTTGGGTGAAGGAGCAGTCTGTACTTCTATTTCTTCTTCTATCCTCTCCAAAAATATTTCAGCCTGCTCCAATAACGCCCTCTCATCGTCGACTAATAGTGTTTTTATCGGCATTATACCCTTAATCTCCTATATATTCTGTTTTAAGTTGATGTGAATATATATAATCTTCCTTAACTTATCTAGAGATCTAAATAGGCTAATTATAGAGTAAGACGTAACTATTTGGGCTAAGTTCCGCCTTACTCCGCTAGTAAAAGACACGGATTAGTTCAGAAAGTTGTGTCTTTTACTATAAAAGTGAATTATGTATTTTCACTTAATAAAGCATCATAATAAATATTTTATACAAGATATCCAAAACGTCGGAAATAGTTGGTCCGACATTAACATTTTATAAGTAGAAATTGAAGATCGGAGGTAAACCATCACGAATTTTCTAATTTTTGTTTAGGTTTATTTTTAATATTAAGATATGATTTAGAGAACTTTAGCAAGAAGGTAAGATGATAATTTCATTCATATAGTTCGTTAGCTAACTCCTTTATTTTCTCAATATTTTGTTTTAACTCTTTTATCTTCTCTCTTTCCTCTTTCTCAATATCTGATATGACGTTCTGTAGGTTCTCTTTTAAACTGTAAGCATGTTCAGGTCTTCCCTTCCCACTTTTTTTTATATTTCTTTTAGAG
>JBNJFO010000145.1:0-4011 GCA_051746905.1 Thermoplasmatota archaeon | reverse complement strand
AGATTCTCTTCATCCCCAACATCTTCCAACTTTTTTATGAGTTCTTCATCCAATCTTATCCCTATAGATGCTTTCATTATATACCCGCCTCCATAGCAGCTCTGTCAAGAACGGCTGAACTGAACCATCCGATATCTCTTAACGTATCTAATGAACGTTCTAATTTTGTCGCACCGATCTTCTCTTTTTTGAACAGTTTGAGAAGTATAGAAAGGGTACCGATGATGTTCAGCTCTAAAAGTGTTTTTTTACTCCTTACGTTATCGTCGTCAGTGGCTAAAAAATCTGCATCTTTTTCCCAGTAAAGCGCAACAGCTTCAGCTTCACCACCCTGGATGTTGAATTCATTCGCTCGTTCGATCAATCTTTCTTCACCGACCTCGATCACTTGTATCGAACCATCCTCGATGATCTCTTCGATCAGGACTGCATCTGGAAATCCTTTTTCCTTCCCTTTAACTACAGTTTCCTCTCGGACTTTAGAAGGGATGATCACATCACCGAAGAAATCGCAGGATGTTTTCAGCAGCGATAATTTAGCCATGTGGATAAGGACCATAGCGTCTTTAACTATCATCATCGTATCACAATATGCACAATGTATATTTTAAACCTTTTGGAGGATTTTGAACATGTTTTGAGCTCCACACAAATAAGATTTATTATAACTGAAGATATCAATAGCGGTTCTCGACCTTACTAAAAAACCATCAGAAATATTTATATTAGGTAAGCCATACCCCGAATTGAACAGAATTTTTGGAGGCATCCAATGGTCACTGATAAAAATAAAAACACCCTGATGATTGTTCTGGCGATCGGGTTAATAGCTCTGCTTGTGATCGGCTCGGTCTTTCTATACCAGTCCCCTCTTCAAAGGTACGAGAAAAAGAGGGATATGATGGACACTTATGTCACCATAGTAGTTTACGATTCCGATGAAGATCATGCTATGGATTCTATAGATTCAGCTTATGAGAGCATGGAAGAAGTCATATCGATCACATCAAGGTTCAACAGTTCTTCAGAACTTTACGAATTGAATTCAAATGGTAGATTGGATGATGCATCTCCAGAATTGATAGAACTCATAGAAACTTCGAAGGAATATTACCAGAAAACGAACGGAGCCTTCGATATCACTATAACACCGTTGTTAGACCTCTGGAGCGAAGAATTAGAGTTGGTCGGATTGGATATTGATAATGAGGCGGACCTGCAGAACGGGACCCTTTCTGAAGAGCTTATAGATGAATTTGGTGCTATAGATCCGCCGCTCTATGAACTAAACGAAACCCCTACGGTCACTTCTACAGATAATGGCTGGACAGTTTCATCATCTTGGCAGCAGTATTTTATCGTTGACCAGGGAACAGGACTCACCCTATCGACCAATTTTTGGTACCTGCCTTACGAGACCCAGGAGCACTACATCAATCAGACCCAGCAGTACGTAGGTTCCGATAAGATAACGATAAGCGATAACTCGATACAGCTCGAAGAGGGCATGATTTTAACTCTGGACGGGATCGCAAAAGGTTATGCTGTGGATACGGCCATAGAAGAACTCAAGAGCAAAGGTATAGAAAGTGCCCTCGTCAACGCAGGAGGCGACATAGCGACCCTGGGAAACAAACCAGGCGGAGAGAAATGGGTGACCGGTTTGAGGAACCCTGAAGATGAAGAAGAATCGATCATGGAGTTCGAACTCTCTGGAGAAGCTATCGCTACCTCAGGCAACTACGAGCGTTATTTCGACGAAGAAGCAGAGATCGGCCATATAATGGACCCCAAAACGGGTAGAACCGTTTCCAAATGTTCCAGTGCGACCATCATCGCTGAAGATTGTACTTCAGCCGATGTGCTGGCCACAGCTGTCTTCGTGATGGGTCCGGATGAAGGTACTGAAACGGTGAACGATATGGAAGGGACAGAATCGCTGATATTGGGTTATGACGACCCTTCTAACATGACCGAGTCAGATGGAATCTCGGATTATGAAATGAGTGAAGATTAGGTGCATAAAATGGAATTGTTCAGTAAGAAAAAAAGCAGTGGTGTACACCCACCTGAGAACAAACTTTCGAGTGACAAGAAGATAGAAAGGGCTGACCTGCCCAGAAAGGTGACTTTACCACTAAGTCAGCACATAGGCGCACCGGCCAAAGCTATAGTCAAAAGGGGAGACGAAGTCAAGACGGGCCAGAAGATAGCTGAAGCAGGTGGTTTCGTTTCGGTTCCGATACATTCCACAGTATCTGGTGAAGTGAAGAAGATCACGAAGAGCGTGAGTGCGGTCACTTCCCAGGTCGTTGAAGCGGTGGTCATAGAATCTGATGGGAAGGATGAATGGATCGATATCGAACGGCCGAAATATCACGATAAGTTGTCAAAAGAGGAAATACTGGACCTTATCAAAGAAGCGGGGATAGTAGGTCTAGGCGGTGCTACTTTCCCGACTCACGTTAAACTTCAACCCCCGCCGGATAAACCTATAGATACGATAATAGTGAACGGCTGCGAGTGTGAACCATATATCACATCTGATGATAGATTGATGATCGAGAAGGGTGAGGAGATACTGAAAGGGCTCGAGATAATGATGAAGGTCATCGGGTGCAAGAGGGCTTACATCGCCATAGAAGATAACAAACCCAAAGCCGTGAAAAATATGAGAAAATTGTTATCGAAACTTGACCTACCTGGCAATATCACGGTCGAATCACTGGGTACCAAGTATCCGCTCGGTGCGGAGAAGACACTTATCAAAAGGATACTGGCCAGAGAAGTCCCTGTAGGGGAACTACCCATGGAGGTGGGTGTAGTAGTGCAGAACGTGGGTACTCTTGAAGCCATCCACGATGCGGTATATTTCGGCAAACCCCTCATCGAAAGGGTCGTTACCGTTACAGGTAAGGTAAAAGAACCCAAGAATCTTTTGTCCAGGTTCGGTAGGCCCGCTCGTGAGCTGATAGATATCTGTGGAGGGGTTGAAGATGAAGCGGACGTGATGATCTTCGGGGGGCCGATGATGGGCATCACGCAGCCGTGTTTCGACGAACCCACCCAGAAGGGGACCAATTCTATCCTTGTGAAGAAAAGCGACAAGATACCCGAGAGCAACTGTATTCGTTGCGGAGCGTGTATAGAATCATGCCCAATGGACCTGATGCCACTGATGTACGTCCAGTACACCAAGAACGAATTTTACGAAGAACTCGAAGATTACTGGATCGATAATTGTGTAGAATGCGGTTCATGCGCCTACAGCTGTCCAGCTCATATTCCCATAGTGCAGTACATCAAGACGGGTAAAGCTGAATTGGCCAAACTCAAGGGAGGGGATAGATGATGACAGAAGAAAAAAGTGATAAGGATTTGAAAGTTAGCACATCACCCCACGTACATTCCGGAAAATCGACTGAAAGGATAATGTATATCGTATGTGCTATGCTTCTACTCCCATCAGCCGCAGGGGTTTACTATTTCGGCATATACGCACTTTTCGTGATATTGGTATCTGTGTTCACATGCATATTGACCGAATTTATTGCCAAGAAACTGAGGAAGCGCGAGTTCAAGATGGACGGTAGTGCGGTCGTTACTGGACTACTCTTCGCACTTATCCTACCGCCGCGGATCCCTCTATGGGCTGTCGTGATAGGCGCGGCATTTTCCATAGCATTGATAAAGGAGGCCTTCGGAGGTCTCGGTTACAACATATTCAACCCGGCCTTAGGTGGAAGGGCCTTCCTCTCCATAAGCTTTGCAGTCATGATGACCAAGTGGGTAGCTCCAGTGAAATCTTTAACTGCGGATGCTGTGACGACAGCAACACCTCTAAGCGAGGGATTCTCATACGCTGGCTCGAATTCAGACATGTACATGAAACTTTTACTGGGTAACGTGGGCGGTTGTATCGGTGAGACCTCTGCTCTATTGATACTCATAGGTGGTATCGGATTGATTGCTACGGGAGTGATCAAGTGGAGGATCCCGACCATATTCATA
>JBNJFO010000144.1:0-4077 GCA_051746905.1 Thermoplasmatota archaeon | reverse complement strand
ACAGAAAGAGAGAGGAGTGAATTTTATGACAAACTCCATCCAGGAAACAAAAAATCACAGATTCATCCAGACGATACCTTCGACTTATACAGGAAATTCTCTAGGATTCATCGAATGGAAGGGCGGAGAGAGGAACTACGCATCTGAAAAAGATGAAGTACTAGATTGGAACTTCCAAAAACCTGATAAAGAATATCTCTCCAATATCAAAGAGCTGGACCACGCTGCTACAAGGGTCAGAGCTAAAGATAGAGACGCCGCTATAATTGAGTTCATGGAACTTACTAATTACGATTTCGATTTCGCTATATATGTTGAAACATTCAATTCGATAACCAACGTGGCTAGATTGACAAAGGATGATTACGCCATGGTTTTCACTTCAGGAGTCATCCCCTATGAAAGCGACGAGGAATCCGGACCCACCGAGAAGTTCATCCATAATTACGGCACAAGAGTACATCACACTGCCTTCAGAACTGAGAACATCGAGGAAACATTCGAAGCTATAAAAGAGGACGGCATGGATTTCCTGATAGAACTGGTCGGTTCACCAGAAGACGGTTTAAAACAGACCTTTACAACCGCGTCGGAGAACACACTTCTGGTCAATGAATACATCCACAGATACGGCGATTTCGATGGCTTTTTTACGAGGGACAACGTGACGAAGCTCACAGAAGCTACGAAAAAACAATAAATATTATTTAATGAACCGAGCTTGTGATATCTATGAACGAATCCGAGATTTTACCTTTGGTGAAGAAACACGAAGAGATGCGTAAGAACGGGATCAACCTGATAGCGTCGGAGAATCATCTTTCCAAAAGAGTAAGAGAGATACTATCAACCGACCTAGCTGGAAGATACGGATCAGATTACTACGGTGGCTCTAAATACGCCCAGCAGATCTTAGAGAGAACGAAAGAATTAGCTTGTGAACTCTTCGGTGTAAAACACGCGCTGGTCAAACCGATCGCTGGTAACATCTGTGATCTAGATGTCCTTTTTTCATTCTCTCAGCCCGGTGATAACGTGGCTATGCTGCCTTATGCCGGTGGGGGATATCCACTTGGTTTGGAGAAGTTCAACCGTAAGCGTATATCTCTTCCTTACAACGACGATACGTATCAGATCGATATAGAGCGTTCTGAAAAGTTATATCGAGATGAAGATGTAGCTCTGACGATATTGGGTTCTTCATATATCCCATTCCCACACCCCGTTAAAGAATTCAGAGAATATATCGATGAAAATAACAGCGACAGCAATCTCGTGTTCGATGGATCACATGTTTTAGGACTTATCGCCACTGGACAATTCCAAGACCCGTTGAAAGAAGGGGCTGAGGTACTGATAGGAAGCACGCACAAGACCTTCTACGGCCCTCAAGGCGGCATCATACTGACAGACTCGGACGAATACGCTGAGATCATGAGCCAGTATCTCGAAATAGATTTAGATACAGGGATAGGATTGGTCGATAATCCACATGTGAACAGGATAGCGGCACTCGGAATCGCTCTCGAAGAGATGATGGATGATGAAGATTACGGAGAAAGGATCGTGAAGAATTCAAAGGCACTCGCCGGTGCACTAGATGATCTAGGCGTACCGATGAAGTTCAAAGAAAGAGGTTACACAGGATCTCACCAGATATTCATAGATGAAGGATGGGATCTTGCCGGTAAGCTGTGCAGTGAACTGGAAAAACAGGGGATATTCATCGACCGAACCGGACGTATCGGTACCGGAGAAGTCACCCATCGAGGCATGGGACCAGAAGATATGGAAGATATCGCTGAAAAGATCTCTGAAGTTTATCACCGTCTAAAATGAACGTATAGGTCCATATCAATCAATAACGATTTTATACATGTTAGTCAACTGACCTTCTAGGTGCAGACGATGACGAAGACCGTAGATCTACCGGAAGATATCGATTCCATAGCGTTGAAATTCTTGGATCTGAAGGGGAAAGCGAGAGAGATAAGGATACCTCCGGACATGTTGGATGTAGCTCTTAAGGATGGCATCAGTTTCGATTCTTCCAATGTTGGATTCACCGATGTATCTCAGAGCGATATGGTGGCCATACCAGATCCAGACACGGGTAAGATAATGCACTACGATGAAGAGAAACTTGCGATATTCTTGTGTGATTTGTACTGGCCGGATGGAAGTTATTTCAAAGGTGATCCGAGGTACTTACTCGGTGACACAATAGAGAAACTTGCTGAAAAAGGCATATCTGTCAGGGTCAAACCGGAATACGAATTTCATCTGCTGGACGAGGAGACTTTCGAACCCATAGACGCAGGTAGGTATATCGATGGGAGGACGGGATACACCGGTATCATAGGTAAACTCGCTAAAGTTATGAAAGAGTACGATATCAGGGTCGAGAAGATACACCACGAAGTAGGGAAAGGACAGTACGAGATCGAGCCCCTGCCCTATGACAGTTCGATAAAAGCGGCTGACGAGTTCATCTTTATCAAGGAGATCATCAAAAAGGAGGCTAGAGAGAACGGTTATCTGGCAACCTTCATGCCGAAACCGGTCGTAGGTGAAGCAGGCAACGGTCTTCACGTTCACATGTCACTGCATAAGAACGGAGAATACATGTTCTCCCCGGGAGAGCTCAATGAAGAAGCGCGAGGTTTCGTAGGAGGTCTCCTGTATCATGCGAAGGCCTTATCCGCCGTCTGCTGCCCGACGATAAATTCGTATAAAAGGATAGTACCGGGTTTTGAGGCACCGGTTTACATATCATGGGGCGGAGAGAACAGGAGCGTATTAGTAAGGATCCCAGCTTACGGCAGCGAGGAGGAAGAGAAGGGGAGGATCGAGTTCAGAGCATCGGACGCCTCGACAAACATATACCTTCTTCTTAACTCCCTTATCACAGCAGGGATGGACGGGATAGAGAACAGCATAGACCCCGGCAAAGAGGTGAAAAAAAACCTTTATGGACTCAAAGAGAAAGAGATCAGGGATATGGGTATCGATGTGCTGCCGAACAACCTAAATGAAGCCCTAAATCATCTAGAAGAAGATGAAGTGATAGCGGAGTCCATGGGAGAATCATTACCGTTCTACCTCGATCTTAAGAGAGAGGAAATAATGGAATTCAGCCGTGATGTAACCGATTGGGAGATGGAGAAGTATATCGACTATTGATACTAAATTATTTATGGTAACACCTGTTAAAGAAAGATAGGTGATCTGATGGAAGAAGCGGTAACGGAAGTGGAAGGTTCGAATGACGAACATAAAGTAGTGGCTTATACTCTGAGCACATGTGGATGGTGCAAGAAAACGAAGAAATTGCTTAAGGAATTGGATGTTGAACACAAATGTATCGATATCGATCTTCTCTGGGGGAACGAGGGAAAGAAGGTCCGAGAAGAGTTCAAAGAATACAATAAAGCTATGTCTGCCCCTACCATCGTCGTTGATGATGGTGAAGAAGTGATCATCGGTTACAAAGAGGATAAGATAAAGGAGGTTCTTGGAGATGACGAGAAGTAAAGAAGAGATGTTGGAGTACGTGAAAAAAGATGCAGAGGAGAACGGGTATTATGTTTGTCCGGACGAAGAACTACTTGATGATCTGATAGAGGGTCTAGTAGAGAACGAAGAAAGATATGGATACGCTTCCTGCCCATGCAGACCTGCAAGTGGAGTAAAAAGGTACGATGTCGATATCGTCTGCCCCTGCGAGTACCGTGATGCAGACGTTGACGAGTACAGCATGTGTTACTGCGGTCTATTCGTTTCTGAAGAAGTAAAAGAGGACCCTTCAAAGATGGGTTCTATACCGGAAAGGAGACCCGAAGAGATAATCGATCAGGCTATGGAAGCTAGGGAGAAGAAAAAGAAGGGTGAACTTGAAAAAGAAGAAGAGTTACGAAGTGGATCCGAGAAAGAGGAGAAAGGAGAAAAGGAAGATATACCTGTTTGGCGCTGTGAAGTCTGTGGATACTTGGCAGCTAGGGAGAACCCACCTGCGATGTGTCCTATTTGTAAAGCTAAATCAGAACGATTCGAAAGGTTCGACCTAGGTTAGTTTTT
>JBNJFO010000143.1:0-4077 GCA_051746905.1 Thermoplasmatota archaeon | reverse complement strand
TACCTTCAGGCGTCAGTGAGAAGGTCTTCTTGTGGAAAGGTCTCCTCTGTTCAACGATATTTACGAACCCCAATTTTTCGAGCTCTTTCGCCCTCTGGACCACTCCCTGGTAGTAGGAAGATATCTCTTTCAGGTGTGAGGTTGTAGTTTCCTCTCTCTCATTCAAAAAGAGGAAAATATCGACCACGTATTGCTTTCCTAAGATATTTGCTTCTTTCATATTTCTGATATCTCCATTTATAATTAGGTTCTACTTAATCTTAAACCTTTCTCTTACATGCTTTCAACTTTGTTTTTCTGGATGTAATCTTCCGCTTCTTTCAATATTTCTGCTATCTCTATACCTTCTTCCGTCAACATGAAAGTTCTTTTCCTGTAAGGATCAGCACTCTCTTCGATATCTACTAGACCTATCAAAGCTAGTTCTTGCGCTTCTCTCATCACGCCCTGATAGTAAGATGATATCTCCTTCAGTTCGACAGTATGGGCTTCTCCGTGGTCTAGAAGGAATAGTAAAAGTTCCGCTACATATTGACCGCCTAGCACGCTCATGCAATTCGCTATCTACTTGTATGGTTTAAATTTTTCTGTTAAAATAGGGTGGGTTGGGTTCTATAATGATAAATAAGTAAATTCGATCATCTGTTCGAAATCCAACCCGGGAATTCTGGATTCTCGACCTTGTATTTAGACATGTAAGATTTGATATCTACGACAGGTGTTCCGTTCAACGCATCCAATCCTTTGACGAATAGTGTGCTGCCTTCTATTTTCACAAGTTCACAGACAGTGACTGCGATGGGGTTGGGTCTGACCGGTGAACGAGTGGCGAATACTCCCGTAAGGGGATTGTCGAGATCGGCCATGGGGTGGACCTGTTGAATATCCCTATCACTCCTATCGAACCACATCAGAACGGTTATGTGCGAATGATCCTCGATATGAAGAAGAGAATCTGAGAACTCATCATGGATCTTGATCTTGACTACCTTTTCTTTGTAATCTTCTGGGATCTCTCTTTCGTAATCGTTGATGACTTTTCCTACCTCTACTACCTCAAATCTCCTTTCAGACCGTTCGTTCATGAGATTTTTAAACTACCGCTATCTTAAAATCGTTACGGTAAATTATTATAACCCGTCATTAATGCATATCTAAGGGATAATGATGGCAGAGAAATACCCGTTAGAAGAGTTGGCGAGTTTACCAGAATTTTATCATCCGGCCGCTTCTCCAGATGGAGAAAAGGTAGCGTTTTACTGGGATAGATCCGGTAGGAACGAACTTTATATTTTGGACAGAAGTAGCGGTGATATAAAGCAACTGAGCGATGGTGAAGTTCCAAAGAACGCTAGGTGGCATATAATGTGGGACAATAAAGGTGAGAAAGTGTTGTTCCATAAAGATGAAGGGGGTAATGAACAGAACGACATCTATTCTATGGATCTAGAGGGGAGCGTGAAAAAGGAAGTAGAACTCGATGGCCAGTGCATATTACAGGACGTGAGTCCCGATGGTGGATATGTACTTTTCACCAGTGATAGAGACGAACAGATGAACCTATTTAGATACTCCTTTGAAAGCGGTAAGATCGAAAAGTTGACAGACTATAAACTTCCGGTTTGGAGTGCCGTTTACAGTCCAGATGGTGAATGGATAGCATATCAGGCTAACGAATCAGACGACCTCCGGAACAAGGATATTTATCAGTGTAAGCCCGACGGCTCCGAAAAACGAAAACTGGACATCGGTGAAGAAGGTGCTGAGAACAGTCCAGTCCGCTGGTCTCCCGACGGTAAGAAACTTCTGGTCACGGATAATTCCGAGGATATGAATAGACCCGGAATTTATCATGTTGAAGAAGAAAAGGTTGATTGGTTCGGAGATGAAAACTACGAAGACCGACCGGTTGCATTCAAACCGAACGGTGATGGTTTCCTCGGTTTCAGGATCAAGAACGCTTCATGGATACCCGTGTATTTTGGCCTCGACGGTACGGTTAAAGAACTCGAACTCAAAGAAGGTGTATCGGGTTTCCCATTCTCCGGGGGCTGTGGAGTCTTCGTCTCGGATAGTTCGTTCATAGTATCATACACACAAGGTGACAGGAGGAAGGAACTGCTTGAGTACGATATGGAAAACGATGATCATAAAGTACTGCTGGAAGCTGAATATGGGGATCTGGACCCTGATTCCTTCGTACCTGCTGAGTACGTCACTTACGGATCCCATGATGGGGTTGAGATAGGTGCACTGCTCTACGATCCAGGTGTTAGACCTTCTCCTGCAGTCGTGATGGTACACGGCGGACCCCACGGCCAGTCGATAAAAGCGTTCAACATCTACGCACAGTTCTTGGCAAGCAGAGGATATGCTGTGCTGCAGCCCAACTACAGAGGCTCTATAGGAAAAGGTAGAGAGTTCAAGCGTATGATACACATGGACTGGGGTGGTATGGAACAGGACGATGTAGCCGCTGGAGCAGAATGGTTGAAAGAGCAGGACTGGATCGATGAGGACCGTATAGCCGTCTTCGGAGGTTCCTACGGCGGGTATTCTGTCTATATGCAGATGGTAAGATACCCGGAACTCTGGACTACCGGTGTAGCATGGATCGGCATCTCGGATCTACACAAGCTCTACGAAGGAGATATGCCTCACTTCCAAGCGATGCTCAGAGAACAGATGGGCGATCCGGAAGAAAACTACGAGTTGTGGAGGGATAGGAGTCCCATCGAACATATCGAGAACATGAAAAATCCCATACTGATGATACATGGAGTCAACGATCCTAGGTGTCCCATCGAACAAGCACGGATCTTCAAAGAAGGTCTAGAGGACATGGGCTGGGAAGAAGGTGAAGACTTCGAATACGAAGAACTTTCCGAAGAAGGTCACGGGAGTACGGATATCAACCAGAAGATAAGGGCGTTTCAGATCTTGGAGGATTATCTGGAAAGAAGGCTGTAGGACATAAGATAACATATATCAATAGCTCTATCCCATCTAACTAGGATGGTTTAACAATAGTTAAATATCCTTTTATCATCTCTAGAAACGATCGATATGGTGTTCCAATGGAAAGACGAATACTCAGTAGGTGTTGAAGTTATAGATGACCAGCACAAGGAGTTGATAAGCCGGTTGGATAAGCTGGCGACGGCGATACAGAAGCAAAAAGGGAACGAACGCATCGAGTATCTACTCGACTTCATGGAAAAGTACACTAAATTTCATTTTTCGAGTGAAGAAGAGTATATGGAAAAATACGACTATCCAGGCACTCAAAAACATCAGGAAGAGCACGGTAAATTCATAGGTGTTGTTGAAGATCTAAAAAGCAAATTCAAAGAAGAGGGACGTAATGAAGAATTCGCCATGGCCGTCCAGCAGTTCTTGATAGACTGGCTTATACTGCACATCGAAGGCACCGACGGTAAGATGGGGTCTTATCTAAAGGATAAGATGTGAGTTTTTTTACTCCCTGATATCCACCGCTTTCTCCGCACCCTCTTCCATCTCATCTACCACTTCGTAACCGGCTTCTTTCAGCATACGTTTTCCTTCTTCTTCGTTGGTGCCGAGCATCCTGATCACGGTCGGTTTAGAGGGTTCGTAGTCTATGATGCCTTGAGCTATCTGGTCGCACTGGGTGATCCCTCCGAAGATGTTCATGAAAACCGAGCGGACGCCTTCTTTTTTGTCGATTATCTCCAGGGCATGTTTCGTATCTTCAGCTGTAGCCCCTCCGCCGAGGTCCAAGAAACAAGCGGGTTCACCGCCGAATTCGGCAACTGCGTCGAGAGTAGCCATCACTAGTCCCGCGCCGCATCCGACTATGCCTACATCTCCATCTAGATCAACGTAAGCCAAGTCGTATTCATCGGCCAACATCTCCCTCTCGGTGACCCTCTGGCTTTCTTCTCTTTCGAATTTTTGCCTGTAGAGGGCGTTGTTGTCTATATTGAATACCGCATCTATGGCTAAGAGGCCGTCGGGCGTGGATACCAATGGGTTGATCTCGGCGAGTTCTGAGTCGTAGTGTTCGAATGCTTTGTATACTTTGTTAGCGATACT
>JBNJFO010000142.1:0-4139 GCA_051746905.1 Thermoplasmatota archaeon | reverse complement strand
GACTCGGATTCTTGGTATGAGAAGTCCACGTGGTCGAAAGTGACTTTTCCCGAGATCTGTGGTTTTTTAGTTCCCTTCTCTACACTCTCTTCGTCAACACTCTCTATCTGCATTATCAGTTCTCTCCGCTCTTCCCCCTTGAGTATCGATGTGCTTTTGGATGATCTGACCTTTGTTTTTGTCGGCGGGGTACTTTCAGAAGCCATGGGTTGAGAACCGGATTGGATAGATGGTTCGATATCCATGTGATCGAAGAACCGTTCTATGGACGCTAAGAAGCGGCTCAGGCCTTCGTTTATGTGAATGAGTCTGAGCATGGGACCCCTGAACCCTAATAGGTAGGTGTAAAAGGCTGCTAAAGTACCGGCGGTTATGGCGCCCTCTACGACCAGGTAGCCTCCGTATCCCAGGGTGAGTACAAGACCTATACTGTTGAGGAAGTAGGCTCCCGGTCCCAGGATACTGATATACCATACCGCTTTCCTTCTAGCTTCGAAGTGCTCGAGGTTCTCCTCGGCGAACCTCCCCCTTTCGAATAGTTCGTTGGCGAAGACTTTGATTATTTTAACGCCTGATAGGTTATCTTCCAACCTGTCCGTCATATCCGCCTTCTTGCTTCTCACGGATCTGAACGCCCTGTGCATCTTCCGCATCAGGGCCCATCCATAAATTATCAGGAGCGGGGCGAAGGCGAGACTAAGCAGGGCTAGGGGTACGTTCAAGAAGAACAAGATGAACAGGGTCCCTGAAACGTGGGTGATCGCTGTGAACAGTCCTTCGGGTCCGTGGTGCACGAATTCCTGGAGCGTGTTCAGATCGTCTATAAGCCGGGCTATGAGTTCCCCGGTCTTCTTGTTATCGTGGAACTTCATGGGCAGCTCTTGGAAATGTGCGTAAAGGTCGTTCCTCATATCGTAAACTATCTTCTGAGCGGTCTTGTGGCCGTAGTAGCTTCTCAGCCCCCTTCCTACGGCGATGGCAGCGAAAACACCCAGAGCTATCAGCGAGAGGTCGATTATCTTTGACACGTCGCCCTGGAGTACTGCGTCGTCTATTATGGAGCGGAGTAGGAGCGGCGGGATAAGCGCTAAAAGAGCCGTGACTACGTGACCTATCTGTATCGGTAGATATACCTTGAGGTTGGGGCTTAGGTATTCTTTGTAAAACCTCGATATGAGGCCAGTGATATCGAATTCGGAGATGTCTTTCCTCTTCTCTTCATCGGGCATGGGATTTTTTTGGACAAGGTGATTTATAAAAAGCTTTTCCCATATATATGAAGGGTCTTGGCGGTTGAGAGCTGGGAGATACTGTGTGAACAAATATATTGAAGGGATAAATTCGTTATCGGGGGTCAACGTATTTTACTCATCCATATCCTCTTCATAGAAAAACGGGAACATGTCTTTCCTTAGTTTCGCCATCCGACCGTCGGGGTGGGTGAACACTACACCCTCTACGTAGCCCTGTTCTCTGGCTGTATCGTACTTCATGTTGTGCGTTTTAGCGTAGAACAGCGGTATGAGATCTTCTTTGAACCACTTTGATATGGATTCGTACGTCTTTGGGTATCGGCCCCACGAGTGATAAACGAGTTTATCTTGGCTGTAGGTCGAGAACGGGATCCATAATCGCTGGTCCAGGTCGTATTTATTTTCATTCCACTTGGGGCTGGGACCCACCAGTTCACCGAAATGCTGCCCGTCTTCTAGGTCATCCATGTATCCCTTGGAGTAGGAGTTGATCAAACCCTTCATTATGAACGCCCCCTGCTTGCTGAAGAACGGGATCCTGTTCATCCTGTTCCAAACCTCGACGATCTCTCCATCTTCGATAATTATCGATACGTTGGTGCCGTCGAGCTTTTCGACCGCCATGACGGAGTCGTCCTGGAAGACCCATTCGTAGCCTTCGTTTATCTCGTCTTTGACAACGTAGTTCTCGTTCTCATCGAGCTCTCTGACGAAGGGGCTGTGGAGTTTTGGCATGTTCTGAGCTTTGGTCATCTGATATCACACTGGTTTATTCTATGGTTGAGATGATTTTTAAGGTTTTGCGGGGGAGACGGGTGAATGTGGGCGTCGGGTGGGATTTGGCGTAAGAGGTTAATGGTGATCGGTGGGTGGGACGAGAGCTAGAGCTGAAAGGATTTTGAAATCACTCTACAATTTGTGTAAACTATTTATATGATTAACGTATAACTTGATTACATGGAAAGTATCGCTAGGCGGGAAGCTCAGGTGATATCCGAGATCAAATCCAGGGATATGGTCGTGTTCGCCCATAAAGATGTTAATCGTTTCCTTGACATATCCAAAGAAAATACTTACCGTATAATCGGGAATATGATGGAGAAGGATCTGGTTAAACGGGTGGAAAGAGGTAAATACATTTTGAGTGAAATATGGAATGAACTTGATATCTACGAGATCGTACCTGAAATATTCCAACCGTCTTACATAGCTTTCTGGAGTGCGTTGCACTACCATGGAATGACGGACCAAGTCCCACTAACAGTGTTCCTTGTTACCACCAGAAGAAAAAAACCATTGAAGTTTCAAGGGCAAAAGATCAAGTACGTTACAGTAAAAAAATCCTTGTTCTTCGGGTACGAGAGATACGATAAAGTGTTAGTTTCTGACAGAGAGAAGACCGTGATCGATTGTTTAAGACACCCAGAATATTCTGGTGGTATATCACAGATACAGGACGCCATCTCGGACGAACTAAATACGGATAAACTGATAGAATACTGTGAGTTGACTGGAAGTTCCGCAGTGGCATCCCGTTTGGGATATCTTCTGGAGGAGAAAGATATAGAATTTGAAAAAGACGGGCTAAAAAAGCTTATCGATACTTACACAAAACTCGATCCTAAGCAAAAAAAATCCGTATTGAACTCGGAATGGAAATTGTACGTTAAGAGGGATTTAATATGATAACTAGAAGTCAATTGAGAGAGATCCATAGGAAAGAATTACCACTGCACATATTGGAACAGGATTATATTCAATCTTTGTTCCTGAATGAGCTTTATAGTAAAGACGGTTCCCTGGTATTCAAGGGTGGAACATACTTGAAACATGCTTTTGGTTTAGACAGGTTCTCGGAGGACCTTGATTTTACGGTTTACGATGTGGGGGATATCGAGAAGATCATAAAAGAGGCAGCCGAGAGTTTGATGTCTTACGGTGTTGAAGCCACTGTCGATAAAGTGGAAGATGAAGAGATATCTTTTAACGCAAGGTTGAGATATCGTGGTCCTCTTTTCAACGGTTCTGAAAAATCGTTAGGTAATATCAAAATAGAGATATCTAAAAGAGAAGATGTGTTATCCGAGCCGGTGTGGACGAGGCTGTTCTTTGAATATCCCGAGGTAAGGGTCCTTTCGGCCCTAGGTCTTCATAAAGAAGAGGTACTTGCAGAAAAATTGCGTGCCTTGAGTTCTAGGTCAAAGGGTAGAGATCTCTACGACGTTTGGTTTTTGTTGAAACAGGATGTCCCTTTGAACGAGGAACTGTTCCTTGAAAAGATGGAGGTCGTGGGCGGAACAGGTGAGGTTTCCATAAGCATTTCTAAAGAGAAATGGGAACGAGACTTGGAGGTATTACTCGTTAATCCGCCTAAATACGAAGATGTTAAAAAAGAGGTTGTTCAAACTTTATCCGACCACGGTTTTGAAGTGTCATGAAATCAGATGTTTTGGAGGATTAATCTTTCCATTTTGCTTATCGTAATGGATCCCAAATGGACCGGGGGTTAGAAAATGATCTCTGTGTCTCAACGATATTGCTTAAAAATCATGGACGTAACTTTGATCTGATAAGCACAATATCGTCTGACGGAGGGGTTTCTAGACGAAATTCGGGCGTCGATGTCTTATAAGTTTTACGAAAGATATCCATTTATAGAGCTCTCTCGACTTCTTTCATCTCTTCTTTTATGCGCTCTTCGACTTGTTCTTCATCACCGAAATCGATGTCTGGTCTTTCCTCTTCAAATATATCTAGGAATTCATGTGGGGTGTGATGATGTATAGCATGCTCGATCTTGGACCTGTATATGGTTGCGAGGAAATGATGATGTTTCACCAGGTCTGCTAAAGATTTTTTTCCTTTAGCCCATTCGTCAAATTGGTG
>JBNJFO010000141.1:0-4168 GCA_051746905.1 Thermoplasmatota archaeon | reverse complement strand
TCAAGTTGGTTTACGAGGAAGTCTAGATCATCGTTGATCTTCTCTTCTGGGATACCGAAGTTCGGTAGTTCCGGGTGTGGTACGAAATCGACGGGGGTGGGGACGTACTCGTTCCACTTGTTTTCATCGTAGACGACCAGTTGTTCCACGGCTCTTGAGATGTGTTTTTCGACGCGTTGTTTTTTATCTCTAGGTATCTCCTGGTAAAGGTGGATGTAGCAGTAGATCTCGTTATCCGATTTGAATACCTCTTTTTTTCTTAGGTGATCGATAGCGTCGTCGATCAGCTTTTCCGTGTCTATCAGGTCAGTGAAGTTCCTGTACCTGTACATGTATCCGATGATCTCCGCCGTGGGATTCCCCCAGTTCTTGTCTATAATGGACATCTGCGTTTCTTCGTCGTAGTGCCACCACCAGGCGTGAGGATGGTCGTTGACTTGCTTCGGTACCGCGAACCAGCCGTTTCTGTCTTGGTCGAAAGTCCTTTCTAAGTAAGTTATCGCATCCTCGAGTATCTCCTGTGCAGGGAGGGCGCTGTCGACGTTCTTCAGATATCTGATGGCGATTGATGTGGCTAACGGTGATGAATCCGGCAGCCTGAAGTCCGGTTCCAGTTCGTTGCCGAAACCTCCGTCTTCGTTCTGGTAGTGTTGGAGTTGTTCGGCGACTTTCCCTTCCGCCCCGTTCCTGAATCTGTGTTTGAAACGGTGGACTTCTAAAGGTCTGGCTTTAGATTCTAGAATATCGGCTATGGTTTTGAAAGTCGATCTCTTCAGTTTCACCATGATGTATATTAAGAGTCGGTTATGGTAAATATTTTCCCATCATTACTTTTTCTTTATAAGCAGGACTATTACGACTAGAATGATCAATATAAAAAATGCTATATTGAAAGCAATGAAAAAATCATCTACCGGAGAATAGATACCTCCCTGAGCAGAATGATAAGGATCGTTATCCACTGACCACGACCCAGAATCCTCATCAACATCGAATTGTATTGATTTAGCATCCAAATTTTTTTGATATGATTCGTTATAATGTTTTCCTTCAAAACTAATATTCAGATTAGTTTCAAAAACTAATGGATAACCAATTCTTTGATTGTGTGATATCGTTAAATTCAGCTGTTTGGTATCATTAAGTTCGCCTTCCCAATAAAGATCACCAGAGTGTATATCGATATAGTACAATCTTTCAGTTGTGATCTCTAGAACGGCATAAGCGTTGTTCAAAGTGATGTCATATGGTGAGCTTACATTGTAAGTCACGTTAACTCGATTGTTCACGTATGGTTCACCATAAACGTACAATTCGCTATCTATGTCTATATCTGGAGTTTCATATGTTTTATTGAATGCATATCCCTCTTCTTTGTAAACCATGATGTACTTTATTTCATTGGACAACTCACTTACATCTTCATTTATCGATGCAGAAAGTAGCCAATATCCCACTTTCACGCATTTAACTTTCGCTTCCATTACAATAGTTTCATTTTCGTTGATCGTTCCTTCCCATGAAAGATCTCCAGAGATAAATTCAAAGCAGTCCGGTAAGAATATCTTAGCTTTGATCTCTTCATCTTCATATAAATTTTCTATACTATAGTTTATATCAAATATGCTGTTCAATTTTGGTTCTTGAGATAATGTTAGATTAGTTTCAAAATCCTGATGATAATAGTGTTCCTCATATTCTTCTGGTTCGTAGGGGATACGGGTACTTTTTATTTTGATCCGTTCACAATATACTTTGTTTCCATTATTGTATACAGAGTAAAAATTATACCTACCACCATATATATCAGATATGTTTTTATCCACAAAGATCGTTCTATTCTTATCAACATTATAGACCCTTTCTGAATCGTATCTTTCGATCCTATAACCCTCTAATATCCCATCTGGATCAGGTGGAGTTTCCCATTCTATTATGACAAGTCCTTGATGAACGAAGGCTGAGATGTTCCTTGGCTGTATATTCTCAATATAAGGGCCGTATGGTAAAGATGATACCTGGAAACCGTAGGTTTGATCCGTGTAAGATATTTCCGGTGAATTAACGATTATATCAAAGCCTGCACTCCTTGAACCATATTGACTACAGTTTACCTCGGTAACCATACACGTAACGCTATACCATTTGTTGGTTGAGATCTTTTTCGGGAATTCTTGATAGATCACATAATCTAGTAGATCGGGCCCGATAGTGATATCAACTGTTATATTCTGTAAATCTTTTTCACACTCTACTTTATACTTTAAAGTAACATTTTCAAAGACACGCACCCTGAAATCTCCTTGGAAATAACCATCTATATCGACTTGTTCTAAATCCTGGCCTTCTACGGTTTTTGTGAGATGTGGGGTAATTATTACCGTTAATAATATCATGATCAATGTTATCCTGACGATCGTTCTTTTACCCCTCATCGATTAATATCAAACGATAATATATTATTTACTTATTTCCCACTAAAATCAATCGTTTTTCATTTTTTCAATCGTGAGGTCGATAGAAATGGTAAAATATCAGGCGAAGATATTCATTTAGTCTTATATTCTGTCACTTATGATCTCTCTAGTTTTTTCTATCCTGGGGTTCATCTTCTCCTCAACACCCAACGTTTTAGAGATCGCCATAACCTCGTTAAGTATATCTAAGGGTAATCCAGCTTTGATATCTCTCAGTATCTTTTGAATGTAGATCTCCCAGTCATTCACCATCAACCTCATGAAAAACACTATCTCTGGGTTGGCTATATGTCCGATGTCAGTTTTCTTACTGCGGTACCTTTTAACGTATTCTACGAACTCGTCAGCCGTTTTATTACCGGAAAAGTGTGTGGGATTGATGAACTCAACCGTTCTCCAAGAATTCTCGTACATGAATTCCGTCCCGACCATGGTTTTGATGCTGTCTCTTACGATGAACCTTGAATTTTTCTCTAATCGTTCTTTTATCTCATCGAATTCCTTTGGAGTCAGAACGAAATCTATCTGATCAACTATCGCTGTACCTCCAACCAGTAGGAAATCGATATCTAATCGATGGAGTTCTTCACACACCTCCTTCAAGAAATTTTCTGTCAAGGTACCACTTCACTTATCTTGTTCCTATCGATAACCTTTAAGAGTTTGTTTTTATCCATGGTAGGTTCTTGTACCGGTAATTCGAGATGGTCGTGGAGATAAACATCTGATGCTTCCTTCTCTAAGTTTTCCTGTAGGATCCTTTTTGTCAGGTATTGGAGGTCGAGGTCGCTCCTGTCCACCATCCCTCGGGCTGCAAGAGGATCTAAAGTAAGCATGAAAACTACCACGTCTTCGAAACTCGGTATTGTGGTGTCTTTGAATGGAATGAGGCTCTCAAAAGTGTGTAGATTCAATGACGTTTTTATGCTATCTTTGTATTCCCTCGGCACCACTATGGTTTCAGGGATGGTCATCGGGTATCTCAACATCTTCGTGTGTGAGGAATCTATGTATAGGATCGGTATGTTTGATTTATTTGCCTTTCTTGCGTCCTCTTCACTGTTTATGGTGATAGTGTATCTTTTTTTAGGTCGGTGGGGCTTGTTATCGGTTTCCTTGAATATGGAAGGGGGTCTTTCCTGTTTTTTGGATTTGGTGAGGTGGGTATGCAGATGCATATGTATAATTTGGTATTATAAGTATATATACTTTTTGTTGTTATTATTTACTTGCTTGCCTGGAAGTAATAGTTTAAATCCCATAGCTTGTTCACAATCCCCGCCTTGAAAAAAATAATGAAGGAAGAGGAAACTCAGGTACCAGGCTAACGTGTTAATTTCATATAAGTAGTCCTAAAATGGTTTAGAATATGCTGTGATACGTACGTAGGTGATAAACTTAGTCATATCTATCAGATACCGGTACTAAGTGAAGAGGATACAGCCTTGATTTTTCTATCAACCTATCTTCCGAGAGAGGTCAATGCCGCTAAAGAGATACTTGAAGGGTTAGAGTTAGGTGCAGAAATGAAAGGAAAACTCCTTCGGCTGGGTTATTCTAGATTCGGAGGAGATAAACCCATCGAATTGGATATATCCCTTCCCGAATATATCGAAGAAAAGCAAAAAGATCTAGGAAGAGGAAAGATAAAAGAGGTCGCTACGAGATGATCGATGAAATCGTCTTCAGTT
>JBNJFO010000140.1:0-4168 GCA_051746905.1 Thermoplasmatota archaeon | reverse complement strand
TTACCGAAATGCTCTATCTCGAAGCCCAACTCTTCAAGAAGCTCAGAATTAGCTCTCAGAATTCCCGACTCTCTTGGTTTGAGTTCTATAGTGACCGGTGAAACGAGTTTCTGGCTTTCGATCTTTTCGTCGTATTTTTTCTTCAATCTCTCATAATTTATCCTTTCGTGGGCGGCGTGCTGGTCTATTACGGCCATCCCCTCTGGAGTTTCAGTTACGATATACGTGTTCTTTACAATACCCGCTATAGTCATATCAGATAGTTTTGATCCCTCGACCTCTCTTTTCTCTTCCAGCTCAAGAGTTTTTTGGAAACCTTTTTCTTTTGAAACCGATACAAGGTCACTATCTTTTTTTTCTTCTACATCATCTTCTCCTGCCCCACTCTCAGCCCCTGAATCATCACTGCTGATGCTCGGAACCAGATCTTCTTCCAACAAAGATGAATGTATCGATCGAGAAACAATATTTTTGATCTTATTCTCCTCATAAAATCTTATCTTCGTTTTGGTGGGATGTACGTTAACATCGATCTCCTCACCATCGATATCTATGAACAGCACCGCTATAGGATACCTTTTGTTGAAAAGCAGGGTCCCAAATCCTTCGACCACGGCATCTTTCAATAGAGTGTTATCCACATATCTCGAATTGACAAAATTAAAGATATGCCTTCTATTAGAACGAGTTACTTCTGGCTTGCTGACAAAACCCTTGACCGAAATAGTTTCATCTTCTGAAGATACTTCGATCATCTTTCTAGCAACTTCTTTCCCATAGATACTTTTTATATTCTCTAGAGGTGACTCTGTCTTAGGTACGAAGAAAAGCTCGTTATCGTTATGATTCAAAGTGAACTGCACTTCTGGATTGGCTAGAGACATCCTTGTTACGACTTCGCTTATATGCGACAATTCGGTATTGGTTTTCTTCAGGAATTTTCTCCTGGCAGGCGTATTATAGAACAAATCTTCAACTTCGATTATGGTACCCGCTGGACATCCAGTTTCCTTCACTTTTTCAATCTCTCCCCCGTTTATAGATATCTCAGTTCCTTCTAATTCGCTTTCCTTCCTAGTCTGCGCTCTAACCTTAGCCACAGAAGCTATGCTGGGAAGAGCCTCTCCTCTAAATCCCAAGGAACTCAAGTCATCTAGATCCTCGATCTGTTCTATCTTGCTGGTGGCGTGTTTCTTGAAAGCCAATCTTACTTCTTCCCGAGTCATACCTTTACCGTTGTCTTTCACGTAGATCCGGTCTTTACCGCCGTTCTCCACATCTATCCTTATCTCATCTGCACCTGCATCTATAGAGTTCTCTACAAGCTCTTTAACCACAGAAGCCGGCCTTTCGATGACCTCTCCCGCTGCGATCTGGTTCACTGTTTTCGGTGACAAGATCTTGATATCACTCATCTTCCGACCTCTTCACATCTTTTTTCATCTTCCAGAGTTCGTTGAGGGCTTCCATGGGTGTCATGTTATCGATATCTAGTTCTTTCAACTTCTCTACTACGGGATGAGAATCAGCTTCCGTGCCCCCGTCTCCATCAACATCGAAAACGACCTGTGTGAACCTTGGTCCGTCGGGGGTTTTCATCTTGATCGAATGTTCATCCTCTATATCATTAAGAACTTCGCTAGCCCTCTCAACGACCGGCTCAGGAACACCTGCCAATGAAGCCACATGAACTCCGTAGCTTTCATCGGTATGCCCTTCCCTTACCTTCCTCAGAAAAGTCACATCGCCTTCATCCTCTTTCGTAGCAATATGCACGTTTTTGACACCTTCTAACGACTTCTCTAGTTCTGTCAATTCATGGTAATGTGTTGCGAACAAAGTCTTAGCTCCGATCTCCCTGGCTATATATTCCGTAACGGCCCACGCGATACTCAATCCGTCGAAAGTGCTCGTTCCGCTACCTATCTCATCTAAAAGTATCAAACTATCTTCAGAGGCATTATGAAGTATGTTCGCCAATTCCACCATCTCGACCATGAACGTGGACTGACCTTTTGTTAATGCATCTAAAGACCCCACCCTAGTAAAGATCCTATCTACGAGGCCTATATGCGACTTCTCCGCGGGTACGAAGCTGCCTATCTGTGCTAACAACGTTATCAGAGCGATCTGTCTCATATAGGTTGATTTACCAGCCATGTTGGGTCCTGTGATGATAACATAGTGATTCTTTTTCTGGTCTAAACGGGCATCGTTGGGAACGAAATCGCTTATGGTCTTCTCAACAACGGGGTGTCTTCCTTCTTTGATATCTATCCTCCCGTCGACTGATATCTCTGGCCGGTTGTAATTGTTCCTCACGGCCGTATGGGCGAAGTTGGCCAATACATCGAGTTCAGCTATAGCTTCTGCTGTCTTCTGGAAACGTTCTGTTTCCGTACCTATGTCTTCCCTGACCTCCTTGAATATCTCGTATTCAAGAGCCTCCATCTTCTCCTCTGCACTTATTATCTCCTCTTCCTTTTCTTTCAGTTTTTCAGTGTAGTACCTCTCACTGTTCTTCAAGGTCTGTTTCCTGGCATACCTATCTGGAACCTTATCAGTTTGAGTTTTAGGGACTTCGATATAATATCCATGGACCTTGTTGAACCCCACCTTCAGTTTGGATATCCCTGTTTCTTCTTTTTCATCACCCTCCAACGAATTGATCCACTCTTTACCTTCCCTGGTTTTCTTCTTCAACTCGTCCAGGTCATCATCGTACCCCTCTTTTATGATACCACCTTCCTTCACGGTTGTAGGAGGATTTTCTACCAGTGCGTTTTCGATCATGTCTAAAACATCATCAAGGGGGTCTATCCGTTCCTTGATTTCTATCAGTTTATCGCTTTCTGCTTCTTCCAACATCTCCTTAAGAGGTGCTAATTTTTCCAAAACATTACCGATGGAAAGTAGGTCTCTAGCATTAGCATTTCCATAAACCACTCGACTTATCAACCTCTCTATATCAGGCATACCTTTGGTCTGGTCTCTGACATCGTCTCTCATGAAAAGAGAACCTGAGAGCTCTTCCACCGAATCTAATCTTTCCTCGATATCATCTACTTTTAACAACGGTTTCTGAAGCCAATTTCTTAGTTTACGAGAGCCCATGGCGGTGATGGTTTCATCTATTATGTTCAAAAGACTGCCCTTCTTCTTACCTTCCCTTAAACTCTGGAACACCTCTAGATTCTTTAGGGTTGTAGCATCCAGCGTCATGTAATTATCGTTAGAATGGTATCTTATCCTCTTGATGTAATCGATGGTCCTTTTTTGTGTATCTTCCAGGTAATCCAGCACCGCCCCAGCGGCTCTTACTGACATTTCTTTATCCTGAAGACCGAGTGACTCCAGCGATTCAGCACCGAAATGGTCGAGTATCTTTTCTTTTGCAACCGCGTATCTGAAAGAATCTAAGCGGTGTTCATTCACCATCAGATCTATCTCTTCTTTTAGTTCCCGAACAAAATCATCTTCACTCCTTAGCGAAGGAGGTAATATGCATTCTGAAGGTTCGTATCGAAGCAGTTCTGAGAACATATCCTCTTTATCTTCTCCCTGTGTGACGTAAAAATCACCAGTAGAAATATCAACGAAAGCCGTACCATAACCAGTTTCATCACTGCTGTCTTTCGAATATAAACACATCAGATAGTTGTTCCCCGAACCATCTAGAAGACCTTCTTCGATGACAGTTCCCGGAGTTACCACCCTGGCCACTTCTCTCTTTACAAGCCCCTTCGCTTTACTCGGGTCTTCTACTTGTTCTGCAATAGCAACGGTATATCCCTTCTTTATCATCCTCTGCAGGTATGAATCCACTGAGTGATAGGGTACTCCTGCCATCGGAACTGGATCCTCTTTTCCTTTATCCCGAGTAGTCAAGACGATATCCAATTCTTCAGATACGGTTTTCGCATCCTCTTCGAACATCTCATAGAAATCACCCATCCTGAAGAATAGTATAGATTCAGGGTACTGCTGTTTCAGGTCGTAATACTGCTCCATCATGGGTGTGAGGTCGCTCATGAGATGATATCTCCGTCTAATGCATTGATAACCCCATAATAAAGATTTTTAATATACCATCCGACATCCAACGATTTTTTATAAAGTTGTTTTCGTATTTCGAAACGATTCATGATTTTTTAATAGGGTATATATG
>JBNJFO010000139.1:0-4172 GCA_051746905.1 Thermoplasmatota archaeon | reverse complement strand
ATCTCTTCCTCCAACTCGGGCAGGGGCTTTTCCTTGTCTACGGGTTCAAAGAGTCTATCATTCTCACTCATCAAAAATTCCTCCAAAAAACTTTCAAAAAACAAACTGGGCGGATGAGTCGATCACTCGCTAATTATGATGATTATATCATATACTGCCCAGTTCATCGTATGAAGATATATAGGTTCGATATTTAAAACTTACTTTTTTGGGGGTGAGGTGAATATTGAATACTTCGAGAGTTGAGAGAGTTGGTAGAAAAGTTTTACGATCTTGAAGAGGAGCACGAAATGGTTTAGTGCTTGTTAAACTATTTAGAAAGGTTCCAGAACGCTGAGAGGTTAATGGGGGTGCTGTGAGCTAACGATAACCTTCATGTTACCCCAAGTATCATATCGACTTCTTCATCTAATTCTTCAGACGAGATCTCGGGAACTTTGATCTTCACACCTTTTTCTAGCAACAATTCCTTGAAATCCTCGAGGTTATGACCAGCGATCTCTGAACCTCTGGCTAATGAGATCTCTCCACGGTCATATAACTCTACAGCCAAGTCCTTTCTCAAACCAGGTTTTGATCTGATCAAAGCTCGTAGGGCATCTTCCATCAATTCATCTTTGTCGTGATACCTACCGACTTTTATAAGGACCTCATCTAGTTTACTTATGACAGAATTCATCTTTCCACTTACGCTCCTGGTTTTTACTATTATTAAGATGATATCTGTAACTTATAATATTTTCCATATACAAGCATTTGAAATAAGTAAGTATAAACTAGCTAATTTTATTAATTTAAACTAACTAAAGACGACTAAATGGTGGGACAGAAAAGGTCACGAGATCGGTATAGTTCAACTTACATCGAGTGAAAACATAGTAGTGGGTGAAGTAATGTCAAGGCAGTGGAGATCACGTAATTAGGGGGTCGGAAGACTTCGTCCAGTCACACGTAGATTCGTTCTTTCCTTTGAGTGAAGAGGTGATAGAAGGAGATGTTAAGAAAGAAAAAGATCTGTCGATAAGTCAGATTTTCAAATGAATAATTAATAAATCGTGAAAGATTACCTTCTGAATAAATCTTCTTTCTCTTTGATATTTGTATTATCCTTTCCCTCTATTTTTCCAACGATATCTTTCAATTTGTTTTTAGAAACCAATCCCCCTAAATAAACAGATTTCAATATCTGTCTTAGGTCGTATACTTTAACACCTTTCTTCACTGCTTTTCTGTACAGTTTGGAATCATTGGTCAGTAAGGGGATATCTCGACTTCTAGAGATGATAAGATTTTTCATATCGGTTTTTGAGATAATCAAAGACTCCGTAGATTCGTATACTTTCAATTAGGCTTCATTCAACGTCGTTATTTCACAGAATTCAAAAATTTTGTCTGGAAAGTCAAATCCTTCCTGCTTTGAGCGGTCCAATTCATCACGTACATACTCGGTGATCTGGAATTTGGCATTTGGAAAAACCAGTCCTAAGATTTCTAATTCTTCAGCTTTTGCTAAAGCGGACATGATATCCTTATCGCAGAGAACTATATCACTCAATATTCTCCCTCAGTTCCTCAACCTTCTCCTCTTCATCCTTTTTCTTGTCTATAGGATTTTTAACTCCCCTTCGTTCTAGAACCTCGTTGAATTCCTCTCTGCTCAGTCCGGATATCTCTACAGCCCTTCCTATTGATATCTTTCCCGTTTTGTAAAGGTATACCGCGACATCTATTTTGTATTCTGGCCTCTCTTCGAACATCAATCTGAATGAAGTCCTAAAAACATCGCTCTTACTCGTAAATCTCCCCTCTTCTATAAGCCCCTCTACTTTATCAGATTCAGATGGGGCCAAAGAGATAGTCGTTTTCTTACTAGCCATAATTATTATGATATAATATGAAATAATCCTATTTAGTATTTTTCAATATGTGTTAGATTTCCATAATACGGTTTTTCATCTTTGGAAAGGTTGACCGTATCGATCTTTTTTTCTTTCAATATCTTATTTGGAAACTTGTATCCGTAATCTAAAGGTCTTTCGAGTTCATCTTCAACTTTGGGTGTTATTACGACCTTACTATCTGAGTATAATCGTAAAATATCGTCTATCAGTTCACCTTTTGCGAGTACTGAAGCTGCGTCGGTGTCAAGGATCAGTAGGTCATTCATGGGAACACTGGTCTCTAGTCATCTTGTTGTTCACTAGAGTAAGTCTTCACTGTTATCCCTCTATCTTTTAGTTCCTGCTTAAAACTTTCTGAATCGATCTCGGCAATCTCGGCCGCTCTCATCAACGAGACTTTTTCTTCTCTATACAGTTCGATGGCTATACGTAATTTTTTCTGGTGGTTTTTCCTCAGAAATGTCCTGAAGGCATCCCTGATCACATCGCTTTTAGAACTATATTCCCCAGTCTTAACTAAAGCATCTATCTCGTTATTCATGAGCTCAGGGATGCTTATAGAAACACTTTTACTCGGCATGGAATAACAATAATTGCTATTAATTATTAATTTTTCGGTGTTTTAAAAGTGGAAAAACAGTGTTGAAAGAAGACCGGTGTTAAAAAATCGATGTTCCGAAACTATTTTATTTAGTCATTCCTATACAACCGAGAGACAGGAGGAAAGAAAGCTTGAGTTGTGTGGAAGTACTGGAAGACCACGGAGATCAGGTGATTGGAGAGTCGGATAACTTTATCCAGTCACACGTAGATTCGTTCTTTCCTCTGGACGAATAGTGATGGGAGACGATTAATAGTAAAAAGCGTGAAAGCTGATTTAAAAGAAGTCCTTAGTTTTTATCAATTTCTTATAACCCGCTTCCTCAAAATCATTATCTTCAGACCATAGGTAGTTGTCTGTTTCTATTGCCAAAGCCAAAATTTCAACATCTTTCTCGTCGATATCTCCTATGAGATCATAGGCTTCATCAGAACTCTGACCATAATAAGTTTTCTTTTTCACTTCAATGGGGATAAGTTCAAGAGTTTCTAAGATATATTTTTCATCAGTATCTGCTTTATTGGAGATAACAGGAACATATTTTTTTACTTCCCCAATAGTAAATTTCGTAGTTAGAAATCGGTATCGATGATCAAAAAGTATCTCTCGAGAAGAACCACCTATTAGAGCAGAAATGATGATGTTCGCATCAACCACGAGCTCGATCTTCATGATGAAGACCTTCTTTCCTCAAAATCCTTGAGAACGTCTTTCCCAGAAAGCCCTTTTTTCTTTAACTCTTCTTTGATCTTATCGGTTCTTTCTACGAATTCATGTTTCTTTAATTCTATGATCCTCTCTTCAACGGCTTCATTTATGAAATCATCTACACTGGAGAATCCCCATTCATCGGCTATCTTTTCAGCAGCTTTCTGGATATCCTTACGAAGCACAGTCATCTTATCAGATCCAAATAACGAAGTGGATTTATATAAAATTGTTCTTCATCTCCGAAACTATTTTATTTAGTCCTCCGTATACACCCGGGAGACAGGAGGAAAGAAAGCTTGAATTCCGTCGAGGTACTGGAAGACCACGAAGACCACGTAGTTGAAGAGTCGGACGACTTCGTCCAATCACACGTAGATTCGTTCTTTCCTTTGAGTGAAGAGGTGATAGAAGAAGATGTTAAGGAAGAGAAAGATCGACTAGATCTTGAGAATATAAGCAAGCAGTTCAATCCGATCTACCAGAACCACGCTTCTGGTGGGCTCGGGGATAGCGAAGCTTTCCCCGTGGATACCGTAGACGTCTACCAGCCGCAGATCGTGACGGATAACAGCGACGGCGGGTTGGATGTAGAAACTAAGTCTGAACGGAGGGGAGTTACACGTTACGCATGGGCCGAGATCACGTTGACGGCCTTCGATACCGCCGGTATAGACTATGTGGTGGTTAAGAACAAGGACAACGGTAAGAGCGTCAAGCTGCTCCTGGACGATGCCGTAGACGAGAACGACGGTACGTACACCTTCGCTACCGATCTGGATATACAGTTCTGGAACGATTACAAGGCCGACGGTTGGGATCTCAAGGTCAATATCGTGGACGTTAACGGGAACGAGTTTGAGAAGGAAACCCACATACAGAGCCAGTTCGGTAACTTCCTCGACGTTATCGGGCTAGGTTGGATCGGAGAGGCGATGAGCCAGGCGTGGGAAGCGGCGAGT
>JBNJFO010000138.1:0-4174 GCA_051746905.1 Thermoplasmatota archaeon | reverse complement strand
AGCGGACTCGCCGGGATCTTCAAAACTTGTTTTGAAGGTGCGGTGAGGGAGTGAGCGAAGCGAACGGACTCGCCGGGAATTTCGGTCTAGGAGATGTTTCTCATAGAATTTCGAACCCGGGATCGGGGCTCCGGAAGCCCCAGTGATATCCATTGTAGCCTATCTACAACTGTAAACAGGTAGCTACACTACGAGCCCTTGCTGAATCTAAAAGATCAATCTTTGTTTTTGAATTCAGTATAGCCACATTTACCGCAAGAAACACGGTCTTTATGGACGGCTAAGAATACTCCTTCCCCACATTTCGGGCAGTTCCTTCTCTTTCTTTTGAGTTCTCCGTCTTCTACTTCATAGAGATCTGATTTTGCCATTTGTGATCACCTCTATTTGTTCCTCTCTAATATGTGCTTTCTTTCGTACTTTTTAGCATCATCGGTATTATCGTATACCTTCGCTAAAACTTTACTCTCATCTCTACCGAATTCCGATTTTACCCACTCAACGATTATTTTATCGTTGTCGAATCCAGTAAGCTCTGATATCTTTTTTCTGACTGCACTCCTGTCGGGTGTAGCCTCTGCATTATGATATATCCTGAGAGTCAGTTCTCTACGATTGAGTAACTTATTTTCTTTTTCGTTTTCTATTTCTATTTCCATATCTGGCATAGTATCAACCATCATCTAATTCCTTCATCTTATTTAACGCTTCTAGAGTCCTTTTCTTCATCGGGTCGTCGACTTCATTTATTACCATCCCTTTTTCAGGGTAACCGTATATTACGATCCCGCCTTCTGGGCAGAGCGATATAGCGACCAAGGAAAGCATATCTTCTTCGCCTGTAACTTCGATAAGCACCGGTTTATCACTTACTAATGCTTTCTCTACTGCCTTCCAGGACTCTACAGTGATCATACCAGCAGGATTTTTTATATTTATTCTTTTCTCTATATCAGGCTTTTCCGATTCGTAAGGCCCTCTCCTTGTTTTACCGTCAACTATCGAAACATCTGGTGTAACACCCTGTTCTAATAATCGATCTGTAACAACGTCACCAACAGCTATGATAGGTCTCTTCCCAATATAGCTCGAAGGAAGGTCACCTTCTACCAGCTCGCCCAATGTTTCTTTCAAAACTACTCTTTGGTCTTCAGGTAGAACGAGGTCGGATCTTGAAAGTTCTTTTATTTCGTCAGAGGTCATCGGTTTTACTCTCGGACCTTCAAGGCGAACTTACCGTTGACGTGGATATCCATCTTTCTAGCGATCTCGGAATGTTCGTGATCTACGATTATCAGGTATCCCTGCCATTCTCGAGCAACTTCACCACCACATATCGGACATTCTTTATCTTCGGTTAGATGGTTGCATTTTTTGCAAGCTTTCAGTTTAGCCATCTAGGACGCCTCCTCTTTATCTTCTTCGATCCACTCTAATTTACCTAGTCCGTTCTGTCTCATGGTCAAACCGATCTTGCTCTCTCTAGGACTACGCTTATTCACCGATATTGTAACGATCCTAGCTCTTATCTCACTATCGATACCGAGCTCTCTTTTACTCTCTTTACCATGTAATCTTTGATTACCTTGATCTACTTCGACTTTATCGTTCATTATCTGGCTGATGTGTAGTAAACCATCTAAAGGACCGAATCTGACGAAAGCTCCGAATTTTAGTACCTCACATATATAGCCCAATATCAATTCCTGCTCTTGGAGTTCGAAAAGTAAAGCGTCGTAGGATACGTTTTGGAATATACCACCGTCTCCATGCACGATCTTACCACTACCTACCCTTTCGATGTTGGTCGCCAGGATGATCAGTTTATTTTCATCCTCTATCGTGCCTTCGAGTGTCTCTTTTGCGATGTCTATAGCTACTTCGTTCAGTTCTTCATCTAACCTATCTGGAGGTATCCTGATCGTGTCCGATTTTCGTTCCATTTTGTACATTTTGTTTCACCTTATTATCTTGATTAAGGGAGCAAGTTGAGAGCATTAGTTGCTATCGCGCTGGCAAATACTAGGGAAACTATCGACATCAACTTGATCAATATGTTTAGCGATGGCCCTGAAGTATCTTTGAAAGGATCGCCGACAGTATCTCCAACGACACCAGCTTTGTGTGCGTCAGACCCTTTTCCGCCATGATGGCCCTTTTCTATATACTTTTTGGCATTATCCCATGCTCCACCAGCGTTAGCCATCATTATTGCCAGTACGAATCCGGTACCGACTGCAGATATCAGGAACCCTGCTAACGATTCTGGTCCGAGAACGAAGCCTACACCCAGTGGAACAGCTATCGCCATAACACCTGGTATGACCATCTCTTTCAACGCTGCCTGAGTACTCAAGTTGATAGGTCTTTGATAATCTGGTTCAGTCGTTCCATCCAACAATCCATCCGTCTCTTTGAATTGTCTCCTCACTTCTTTTACAATCTCGAAGGCTGATTTACCCACTGCTTTCATGGTGATAGCGCAGAATATGAATGGGATCATGGCTCCTAAAAATATACCTACGAGGACGTTGGGTTGGATTATACTGAATTCACCCAAGTCTATCCCGACCCTTGTAGCATACGCTGCGGTCAGCGTCAATGCAGTCAAAGCAGCCGAACCTATAGCGAATCCTTTACCGGTAGCAGCTGTTGTATTACCGAGAGAGTCCAAAGCGTCGGTCCTCTCTCTTACTTCCGGCTCAAGGCCGCTCATCTCCGCAAGACCGCCTGCGTTATCCGCGACCGGTCCGTATGCATCTGTTGAAAGTGTGATACCGAGTGTTGATAGCATCCCTATCGCAGATATGGCTATACCGTAAAGGCCTGAGATGTAATACGCTACTAATATGCTTATACAAACTATTATCACGGGGAACATCGTGCTTTCCATCCCCGTTGCCAGCCCTTGTATGATGAAAGTGGCTGGCCCTGTTTCACTTGATTCAGCGATATCCTTTGTGGGTTTATACCTGTCAGACGTGTAATATTCAGTAAAGTATCCTATCAAAACACCTGCGATCAAACCGATTATGACCGCACCAAATAATCTATAAGCCAGATCTCCGAAAGTAGCTGGCGGTACTATGAGATATATGGCGATGAATGAAAAGATAGCTATTATTACTGAGGCACCCCATGTTCCTCTTCTTAAGGCTCCTAAAAGTGCTTCTTGTGAGGCGTCTTCCTCCGTTCTAACGAAGAAAATTGCTATCATGGAGGAGATTATCCCAGCAGCCGCAATTATCAGAGGTATGGCAAATATCTCTAAACCGAGGTTGTGTTCTGCTACCGCATCGAAAAGTGGACTGTGTGAGAGTAATGGAGTCTCGCCGTATGCCATCCATCCAAGAGTGAGGGCGGCGATGATCGAATTCGTATAAGATTCGTAAAGATCGGCACCCATTCCGGCAACGTCACCGACATTGTCTCCTACGTTATCTGCGATGACACCTGGGTTCCTCGGATCGTCCTCTGGGATCTCTGCTTCAACTTTACCGGCAAGGTCTGCTCCTACGTCTGCAGCTTTCGTATAAATACCACCGCCTACACGAGCGAAAAGGGCTATAGAACTGGCTCCGAAGCCGAATCCAGCGATATAACTGAGTGAATCCCCCAAGTCACCTGTTATAGCTTCTATCATCAATAGAACGGAACTCAGGCCCAATAAACCTAGTGATACAACGGAAAGCCCCATTACCGCACCCCCTCTGAAAGCTATCCTCAGGGATTGATCCAAGCTCTTTCTTGCTGCTTGTGTGGTGGGGGCTGCGGATTCTGTCGCTGTTATCATACCCACGTAACCTGCAAAGGCTGAAAGGAGAGCCCCTACTAGAAATGCTATCGTAGTTAAAGGCATATTATTCTCAGCTATATCTTTTATAGCTAGTAATATTCCAACCACTACTACGAATATAGCTATGTATTTGTATTCGGTATGTAGATAAGTCTTAGCTCCTTTTTGAACTTCCCCCGATAGTTTCTGCATCTTCTCGTTTCCACGGTCTTGTTTTGAGATGAATTTCGAGAAATATCCCGCTAATCCCAAACCTATAAGAGCCGCGGCTACAGCACTAAGTGCGGAAAGTAGATAAATATTCGATATTATATCTGCCATATTGACACCTGTTTGAGTGGTTGAATGAAATAGAGTTTATCAAGTTTTTTGTGGGGT
>JBNJFO010000137.1:0-4225 GCA_051746905.1 Thermoplasmatota archaeon | reverse complement strand
GCCCAGCAGTAGATGAATTTCGAGCCGAAGATTTCTGATCCTGATTCCCTGCTATCTATGATATCGAAAAGGTTCAATTCTTCCTCTATCTCTTCGAGCGTGTAATACGAGAAATATCTTGGATGTGGTTCATCTTCCAACACTTCTCCATCCTCCATACCTTCACCTTCTCCCTTCTTGAAACTGAAAGCGAAGACACCTTCGTTGTTCAATATCCTATATATTTCTGCCTCGAAGCCCGATAGCTCAGATTTCGGTAGGTTGATGATCGAAGCGTTCGCCCAGGCGCATTGGAACGTATCTTCAGGGAATATGGTATCTCTCATATCCATCTGGATAAAGGTGCAGTCAGGGTGTTTCTTTCTCGCTAAATTGACCATGCTCCTTGAAAGATCTATACCAACAACATCGAAACCTTTTCTTTTTAGATATTCTGTATCCCTACCATCACCACAGCCCAGATCGATGATCCTAGCTCCTTCTGGAATATGTGAGATGGTCTTATCAAGCATCTTCACCTGGAGTTCTCGGTCACCGTTTTTGGTGGTCTTCTCGCAGTATTCATCCGCTATCTCATCGTAGGAACGTATAGTTCGCTGGATAGGATCCATCTTAGTTATCCCTCAATCCAAGGTCTAACATTATCTTTAGGAGTTCTTCTCTATCCGGTTTTCTTGGAAAGTTCCTGTGCTCGTCACCAGGTCTGGTAGTGTAGTAAGGCCTGTTGCATCCGGGACAGCCTTTGGTCCTGAAGACTTCTCCCTCTTCTACGAGTTTTACCACATCATCGTTTCCTTCTACGATGCTTTGGATAGCTTCGAAAGGTTTAGTTCCGCTGCCCACTAGATGTGTGACTAGCTGCGCTTCGCGGTAATAATCAATGTCAGGTGTTTCTTCTTTAGATTGGTAAGAGAACAATGAGACTTTTGCCCCTGCTTCAGCAGCCCGGTAAGCGCTCCAAGCGACGTTACCCAGGGTTTCTCCCATGCCGACTATGATGTGTGCAACGACTTTACCTCTACCGAACACTTCGATGGCTTTACCCATATAGTCCCAGAATATGAGCGGGTCGTAGTTTCTTTTATTCTCCTTTCGTAAGGAATCTGTAGCAGCATCGATTCCGATACCGATATGGTCTACCGGTCCTTTGACTTGTTTGAGTATTTCTTTCGAGAGTGGTGGTGTTGATAATGATATCGGTTTTCCCGCTTTTTTAAGGATATCCACGGCTTCAGTTACTTTTTCTTCATAATCTTCTATATCAGGTGACTGGATACATATCCGGGCGAGGTCTGAACCTTTTATGGCCTCCGTTACTTCTTTCATCTCGAATTTTGGCCATGAAACTCTAGACAGCCATTTGGAATCACCCCTTGCTTGTGGGCAAAAAGTGCACCCCCCACGACACTTACCCCCGGGTATCATGAGATATGCAGTTGTGGGTTTTTCGAGTGATTTCGTCTTCTTCAGTCCCAATTCGTTAGCTGTTCCAGAAGATACTCTTATTTCCATGATATCATTTCCAATCTCTATCAAAAGTCCATGTTTCAGATTCGTATTTCGGTTTGTACTCTTCTACCAGTTCTTTTTCCCTTTCATTGAGATCGTCCTCGTACATCTTTAGACCGAAGTATTTCTTGTACTTCTTCTTCATCTCATCGATCAATTCATCTGGATCAGGTCTGTATCCGAGTTCGTCGTCCATGGTTGTAACAAGGTCTAAAAAACTTTTCGCACCCTTCGCTTTCATCTTTTTCTCGTCTAAGATAAGGATGCTGGCTAGGGTTTCTAGGTCGGTTGCGTACATCAGGGTCCCGTGCTGTAACAAACCGTTCTTTCCTCTTCTTTGAGCGCTGCCGGAGATCTTCCTTCCCTCGACCAGGATGTCGTTGTACGGTTTGAATCTTGCATCCAATTCGTAATCTTGAAGCGTTTTGATTATCGGTTTAAGAAGATGATAGAAGCTATCCTCGACGGATCCAGATATCTTATCGGTGACTATAGAGTAAGTTATCTCTCCTTCATGATCGTGGAAAACAGTACCGCCCCCGGTGATCCTTCTGATGTATGGTATATCCAACTCTTCGCACTTCGAGGTATCTATAACTTCATCGACTTCCTGTGCGTAACCCATGGTGATAGTGGAAGGTTGAAATCTGAAGAATCTTAGGGTTGCCGGTGACTTACCTTCATCGTACGACCTTAAAATAGCCTCGTCGACAGCCATCTGGTATGGGCCATCTTCTTCTATGGTCGGTATGTATCGTATTCGTTCCATGATGATTTACCAACAAGGGAAGTGATATATTATATTTCTTTAGGTGGTCGTTTTTTGTTCTTTCTTCGATGGATTAATAACCAACCCTTCCTATTGTTTTATCGTGATACTGATACAGCCCTTCGGGAACGTGGAAGATGAAGCGAGAGAATTGGCGGAAAGCTTGCCCTTTGAATCGAACGTACTGGACAAAAAATCAGACCTCAAACAGATGTATCACAAAGAAAGGGACCAGTACAACTCCATGGGATACGTGAAGAAGTGTGCACGCGAGGGTAAGCTAGAAGACGATATCGTTCTTGGTGTTACCGGTGTGGACCTTTATTCAGCCAGCCTGAATTTCGTGTTCGGCACGGCGCAGACCGGTGGATGGGGAGCTGTGATATCTCTGTACAGGCTAGGCGATGACGGTTTGTTGATGGAAAGGGCGGTAAAAGAAGCGGTACACGAGATAGGCCACGTTGTTGGTCTGAAGCACTGTGACGACCCGAACTGCGTGATGCACTTCTCTAATTCATTGTCGGACACCGATAGAAAGACAGGTTGGTACTGCAGCCAGTGTGAAGAAAGATTCGAAGAATTGGTGGATGAAAGGGAGTTAGAGATAGACTATCGTCGTGATTAGGTTTCGACAATTTTATATACCCTTCTTTTTTACGGCTATCCGTGATAACTGAACTAGAGGAAAAGATAGCCGGTGAGATCACGATGAGTGAAGAACCGGGGGCCGTTATCCGAAAATGGCGGCTCATGTTCGATATATCACAAGTCGATCTAGCTAAGAAGATGGACATCGCTCCTTCTGTCATCAGCGACTACGAGAAAGGTAGGAGGAAACCGGGCGTTCATTTCTTGAGGGATATCGTCAATTCCATGATAGATGTAGACGAGGGTAGAGGAGGAGAAGTAGTCAAGCGGTTCAGTCCACCTGGACAAGAGGGGATCACAAGTATAGGTGAGTACACGAAATCTATGTCCATCGGTGAGTTGGCTGATGTGATAGCCGGAGAGGTATTGGTAGAAGGCGATATGGACAGAAAGATATACGGTTATACCATAATAGACAGCTTGAAAGCTATTACCAGTATGAAATCATTCGATTTTTTGAGAATATACGGCTGGAGTACCGAGAGAGCGCTGTTCTTCCAGGGTGTGGAGCACGGCAGATCGCCGATGGTGGCTGTCAGGTCGAGTCCGCTGACTCCGGCTGTGATCGTGTATATTCAACCAGATGATGTAGATGATCTGACACTAAAGTTGGCTCGTATCGAGGGTGTAACCCTGATGAAGACCGAGCTGGATTCAGATGAATTACAAGAAAAGATGATGAAGATCTAAGATGTGATAATATATGAAAACTAAAAGCAAGGTCGGGATCAAAGGATATGGTGGTTACGTACCCCGCTACAGGATAACCCCTAAAGAGATCGGACAGGTTTGGGGCAAAGACGGGGAGACGATGGGAAGAGGTCTCCGTATCGAGAGTAAATCGGTGCCCTCGCCAGATGAGGATGTTATCACTATCTCGACTCAAGCTGCGAGATATGCCATGGCGAGAGCGGGATTGGACGGCGACGATATAAGCGCGATCTATGTCGGTTCCGAATCACATCCTTATGCGGTCAAACCAACAGCGACCATCGTTGGAGCGGCTATCGGAGCCACACCTAACATGACCGCAGCGGATTACGAATTCGCCTGTAAAGCCGGTACAGCCGCCTTTCAGACATGCATGGGACTAGTTAGTTCAGGTATGATAGGATACGGTATGGCAATCGGTTCTGATACGTCACAGGGAGCGCCGGGGGATGCGTTGGAATATTCAGCAGCAGCAGGTGGAGCGGCTTTTATCATCGGGAGTGAAGATCTATTGGCTACATTCGAGTATACCACTTCGATAACAACCGACACACCCGATTTCTGGAGACGTGAAGGGCAGAAATATCC
>JBNJFO010000136.1:0-4391 GCA_051746905.1 Thermoplasmatota archaeon | reverse complement strand
CCCATCTTCTCTATAGCGTTCTTTATCTGCCTCTCTCCAGAAGAGCAAAGCAGGATCTCTATCTCTAGATTGTCTGCCCTATTTTCACCGTCTTCGAATCGTTTCTGAGCTTTTTCTAGAGCCCATAACAGATGGTCTTCACCCACTATCATCTCGGGATCGAATATCTGGATAGAGCAGTTACAGTCTTTAGAGTAGTCTGTTATGTTTTTGAATACAGTATCCGAGGGTGCTTTTTTACCTACTTTTACACCAAAAACGTTGAACTCTTTCAATCAGAGCCCTCCTCAAAATGGATATCTACTTCCTCTATATCTTCCACACCTTTTAGCGAGGTCAACATACCTTTGATCCCGCTTTTTATTATATTCGATGGGAAAGGACTTAAGGGGACATCTTCTCCGTTTATTTCTATCCTTATTTTATTTTTGTTACCTATTACAACGCAATTGTCGAGTTTCTCCTCACCATCCAAGACAGCTTCAGCGAATCCTTTACAATCCTCATGTCCACAATCACCACAGTCCAGCATGGGAAGCTTGTTATAGATCTTGTAGATCTTTATCTCTGTTTCTATACTATCGATCATATCTTCTATCTGATCTTCGGAAATTTCCCTCGCCTCACCGATATCTTTTTCTAGAGTTATATTCGGAATGTTTTCCTCCTTGAATCCCTCTATGATAACTATATCGTAGTAGCCGAATGAAGAGATCAGTTCAACGATCTGTTCTAATTCCATCTCACCCGTATAGATGAACGATGTTTCGACTGCAGTAGAAAAAACGACCAGTTCAGAGCCTGCTTTTGCATGTTTCCATGTGTCCGTATCTTCCTTGTCTATCGAATAATCTCCCGTCGTATGCTTGATCGATGCTACTTTGTAATCGGCTGAATCTAATCTATCTATAACTTCCGTTGCCAGAGTCGTTTTTCCAGTCTTCTTCTTCCCGCTAATAGCGAAAACTGGAATCTTTTTTTCTTCCATATCTTATCCCTCTCTACTCATTTCTCATCTTGTAGCTTATTACTAAATCTTTCGCTGCTTTAGTTTCGTCGACCCGTCTAACTGATGTGTTATATGGGGCGTTATGGACTTTCTCGTGGCTCTCTTCCAATATCTTTTCTACAATATCAGCGAACCCGTCTAGAGTTTCTTTCCTTTCTGTCTCCGTCGGTTCTATCATCAGTGCTTCATCCACTATCAGCGGGAAGTAAATAGTGGGGGCGTGGTAACCGTAATCCAGTAATCTCTTTGCGAGGTCTACCGTTTTGAGATCTTTTTCTTTTAATTTGTTTCCCGAGAGAACGAATTCGTGCTTCCTGAGAGATTTATAGGGTAGATCCAGTACGTTTTCCAATCTCTTCCTAAGATAGTTGCTGTTCAACACCGACCTTTCAGCCACTCGGGTCAATCCATCTGAGCCTTGTCTCAAGATATATGAATAGGCCTTCAATAGAACCCCCCAGTTACCGTAGAATCCCTTCACTTTACCGATGGTGTTTTCAAGATCGTAATTTAGATAGTATCCATCCTCGTTCTTATCAACGATCGGAATTGGCAGGAATGATCTCAATTCTTCAGTAACCCCTACGGGACCAGCACCAGGTCCTCCGCCACCGTGTGGTGTGCTGAACGTTTTATGGAGGTTGAAATGCATGATATCGAAATTCATCTTGCCTGGACTCGTCTTGCCCATTATCGCGTTAAGGTTCGCGCCGTCATAATAGAGCAACGCTCCGGCATCGTGGACTATCTCAGCTATCTCGCACACGTCTTCCTCGAAGAGACCCAGTGTGTTCGGGTTGGTCAGCATGAAAGCAGCGGTGTCCTCACCAACGGCTTCTTTTAGAGCATCGAGGTCAACACAACCATCTTCAGAGGGGATCTCAACTGTCTTGTAACCCAGCATCGAAGCACTCGCTGGATTGGTTCCATGAGAGGTGTCTGGAAGTACGATCTCGCTTCTTTCATCGTTCCTCTTCTTGTGATATTCATTGACTATCATCAAGCCTGTGATCTCACCGTGGGCTCCGGCCGCCGGTTGTAGGGTGACAGCCGCCATACCACCTATCTTAGCTAGTTTCTCTTGTAGATCGTACATTATCTCGAGAGAGCCCTGTATCGTTTCCTCTGGCTGATACGGATGAAGATCCATGCCCTTCTCCATCTTAGCTAGTCTTTCTGCGTACTTAGGATTGAATTTCATGGTGCAAGATCCGAGGGGGTAGAAACCGTTCTCGATACCATAATTCATCTGAGAGAGTCTGTTAAAATGTCTAACAACTTCGAATTCCTGTAGATCAGGGATGTTCGGCGCTTCCTTTCTAGCTATGCTTTCTGGCAGTGGATTATCTTCTATATCTCTGTCCACGGCGTGCTCTTCAAGAAGGAGATGGGTTGGATACCTGGCTTGCCTGTATTCTTCTTTCATTCTGCCACCTCCTTTAATACGTCGATCAATTTCTCTTTATCTTTCTTCGTGTTGGTTTCAGTGGTAGAAACCAGTAATCCAGAAGGCAATTTTTCTAAACGACCTGTGCCTTCACCAACGCTAACACCAGGCAGTACTTTTTTATCCATGGCTCTCTTCACTAATCCCTGGACATCATCTGATGGTATATTAACGAAGAACTCGTTGAAGAACTCGCCTTTGAAATAGGGTGAATTGAATCCATCTATTTTATCGATCTGCTGTGCGAGTTCATGAGCTTGATGATAATTTTTTCGAGCCAGTTCTTCCAGCCCTTTGCCGCCTTTCAGGAACAGGTAAGCTGCAGAAGCCAAAGCCATGAGTGCTTGATTTGTACATATGTTAGATGTAGCTCTTTCTCTCCTTATGTGCTGCTCCCTAGTCTGGAGGGTCATACAATAAGCTGTTCTTTCCTCTTGATCTTCGGTTTCTCCTATCATCCTCCCCGGCATCCTTCTTATATGCCTCTTCTTACAGGCGAAGATTCCGACCGTTGGACCACCAAGAGATGTTGGTATCCCTAAGGGCTGGCTGTCTCCGACTACGATATCAGCACCCCATTCTGAAGGTGGTTTTATCAGAGAAAGTGCGATCGGGTTCGAACCGACTACGAGTATAGATTTGTGGTCTTCCTTTAGATCTTTGTAAAGGTCTATATTTTCCTCCAGTACTCCGAACGCATTTGGGCTTTCCACATAAAATCCAAGGATCTCATCGCTCATCTTGTTTTTCAAATCCTCTTCATCTATAGTGCCTTTATCTTCATCATATCTAACTTTCTCTATCTCGATATCAGTTCCTCTGAGATAGTTATCCAATATCGACCACTTTTCCCAGTGGATGTTCTCCGAGATCAGGAACTTTTTCCTTTTCCTTTTACCCACCCTAGCGGACATCAAGACCGCCTCGGCGAAAGCCGTTGGATAATCGTACATGCTCGTGTTGGCTGCCTCCATCCCGGTTAGCTCACAGATCAGGCTCTGGTATTCGAAGAGCGACTGCAGCATACCTTGGCTGACCTCAGCCTGATACGGAGTGTAAGATGTGTAAAATTCAGAGCGTCCGATTATCTCGAAAACCGAAGAAGGTACGAAATGTCTGTATATCCCTCCTCCGGCAAAATTTGAAATCTCATCTAACGATACGTTCTTATCAAGTTTAGATTTCACCTCGTTGATGACCTCCATCTCGGATCTCCCTTCTGGAATATCTATATCCTGTCTTACCTCTTCTGGAACATCGCTAAATAATTCATCGACATCACTTATACCCAATTTTTGAAGCATTTCCTCTTCTTCGTCCATCGACACACCGAGATGTGATATGTGAGTATCTTAAAATGTTTTCGTCTTAAAATCGTAAACAAGGTTTTTAAACACCATGACTATCTATAATCGGATTAAGAACATGACAGAGATCGATGAACTCGAAGAGGAAGTCCTCGATAAACTGAAACCCTGTGAGGAAGAAGTAGAAGAAGTAAAAAGAGTAAGCCAAGAGTTGGAAGAAGAGATAAATGAGCTGACAGGTGATGAGATCAAAACGAAATTGGTCGGATCGGTCGCTAAAGACACTTTTCTAAGAGATCCAGATATCGATATGTTCGTACTTTTCCCGCAGTCCATGAGCAAAGAAGAGATGACTGAAAGGGGACTTTCTTTAGGAAGAGAACTGCTTGATAACATCGAAGAAAAATATGCTGAACACCCTTATCTCCACGGTACCTATGATGGTTACAAAACAGATATCGTTCCATGTTACGATGTTGATGATATCACTGAGATGAGATCTTCAGTAGATAGAACACCTCTTCACACGGAATACGTCATAGAACACCTCAAAGACGAGCTTAGAGACGATGTTTTACTGTTAAAAGCATTCCTTAAAGGCATAGGGGCATACAGCGCTGAGGCGAAG
>JBNJFO010000135.1:3297-4428 GCA_051746905.1 Thermoplasmatota archaeon | reverse complement strand
GTATTTTTATCTCCGTTCTCTTCACACCATTCGATAAGTTTCCTGCCGAAAGTAGTAGCTTCTTCCTCATCGATGGGATTGAAATCCTCGTTGAGATCGAATTTATTTATACCGCTCTGTTGAAGTATATCGTCCCTTTCTTTGTATGTGATCTTATTTGATAGCGAAGAGCACATGAATAACGCATCCAGCAGTTCGAAGGGAGTATCTATCTCTTTTGAATCTATTATATCTTCAGCATCATTCACAGATATCTGGAGGTTGTAGGCTACTCTAGAAGCGATGTTCTTGAAGAGGTACTCGACGTTACGACCGGTTTTTGCGGAAGTGTAAACGGTTGCATCGAATAAGTGGTAAGCACTCTCCAGTTCTTTAGGAGTGATATCTTTGTTTTCTAGATCAAATTTATTCACTGCTAGGACCACTGGGTTTTCCTCGCTGGTCAACTCGTAATACCGTGGTATCCAATTGTATATTATACTCTCTAGTGTATCCTTTCGTAAAACATCTACCACTGCTATGGCCCCGGTAGATCCGATGAACGCCCTTTCCTGAACAAGATCAAATTTAGTCTCACCCATAATATCCTGGATGATCAGCTTGATATTCCCATCGCTGAACTGGATGTCTTTCGTGTAAATGTTCGTACCTATGGTTTTAAGGTAATTATCCCCGAACACATTTTTTACATAACGCAGGATAAGTGACGTTTTCCCTACACTAGGGTCGCCGATGAGGTTTATCTTCTTTTTCATCTTTCGACCTGCCTTATCCACCATAGTGATTAAAGAAATTGGTATCATTATAATTAATATTTTTGATATCTTATCATGTTATTTCTCTCGATAATTGGATTAATTTTTTATAATAACATAGCGGTATCTCAATAAAGGTGTTAGATTGGTAGAAGAAATATATATTTGCCCGGATTGTGGGGCGGAGATCGAAGAGGGCATGAAAGCCTGTCCAGATTGTGGTTTAGAATTGATATGGGATGGGGAAGAAGAAGGAGAGGAAGAAACGGAAGAAGAAACTGAAGAGGAGAAGGAAGAAACCGAAGAAGAACCTGAAGAGGAGAAGGAAGAAACGGAAGAAGAACCTGAAGAGGAGAAGGAAGAAACCGAAGAAGAA
>JBNJFO010000135.1:0-3197 GCA_051746905.1 Thermoplasmatota archaeon | reverse complement strand
CCTGAAGAGGAGAAGGAAGAAACGGAAGAAGAACCTGAAGAGGAGAAGGAAGAAACGGAAGAAGAACCTGAAGAGGAGAAGGAAGAAACGGAAGAAGAACCTGAAGAGGAGAAGGAAGAAACGGAAGAAGAATCTGAAGAAGGAGACGTAGAGGTTGAAAATAAAGAAAAGATAAAAGAAGAGCCAGATAAGAGAAAAGAAGGTATAAAAGAATTGGTCGGTAAGATAAGCTCGTTGGAAGATATGATGGAAGAATCAGGGATCAGCGAGGTTAGGAAGGTAGAGGGAGGAGTGGACGTGGAAAAGAAGATATCGAAATCAAAAGATATGATCAAAACCGTAGAGGGGATGATATACTGGGCGGAGGAGTTCGATATAAATACGGAGAAGATGCAGGATCTTTTATTACAAAGTAAAGATGAACTTGAAATGGGTGATTGGGATTCGGCTATGGAATATGCTCAGGAATCTATGGACGTAGTTTTCGATCCCATGAAAGAGAGTTTAAATAAAGAGATAAGCAAAGCTACCAAAGAGTTGAGGGAGATGGAGGTTTCGGGAAAAGATGTTTCGGAGCTCCGCCCTTTGATAAGAGAGGCACGATTGGCTCTACATAACGAGGATCTAGGAGAAAGTATAGATCTCATAAAAAAATATAAAGAAAAGAGGTCATAACGAACTTAGAATCATTGATATCAGTTGGTTTTAGAAACCAAAGTGTTTAATACTCTTCATTTTTAGTAGGTACAGAACATGAAACCTTTAGATGATGTCCAGAGTCATATGGCCGAGCAAAGATTCAAATTGACCAGAGTGGGAGTAGTGGGAGTAAAGAAACCTATAGTTGTCAAGAGGCCGTGGGGCGAAGTTACACTCAATGCAAATATCGACGTGTACGTTGACCTACCCTCTCACATGAAGGGATCTCACATGTCCAGGAATGTAGAAGTGACAGGAGAGGTCGTTGACAAAAGCGTAAGGGAACCTGTTTCGAGTTTAGAGGAACTTACCTCCGAGATGTGTGAGATGCTCCTGGAGAGGCACGAATATGCTTCTTACTCAGAAGTGGACATCAGTGCCGATTACTTCTTAGAAAGAAGATCTCCGGAGGATAGATCTACTTTGGAGAACTACAAGATAAGGGGTAAAACGGAAGCCTACAAGGATGGTGAAGTCAGGAAATACATAGGCGTAACGGTCGTAGGGATGAACGCCTGTCCATGTGCGATGGAAAGTGTCAGAAAAGATTATTCTGAAAAACATCCCGAGATCGCAGATCAGATCAAAGACATCCCGTTCATCACCCACAATCAGAGGAATAAAAGCACGGTCATGATAGAAGTCCCGGAGGGTGAAGATATCGAAGTGAACGACCTCATCAGGATAATAGAATCCTCTCTCTCGTCGCCGACTTTCGAGATCTTAAAAAGAAAGGATGAGGCACAGGTGGTCATAAACGCTCACGAAAATCCAAAGTTCGTTGAAGATGTAGTGAGGGATATTTTGGCGAAACTGTTAGAGATGTTCAAGGATTTTCCGGATTCTACACACGTATCCGTTAAAAGTGAAAGCGAGGAATCCATACACAAACACAACGCCTTGGCTGAGAGGGTAACGACCTTCGGTGAATTGAGAGAATAGGTCACTTTTCAGCTCTGAGTTCGTAGATCGATCCAGATTCTATCTTCTTTCCCTTTGTTTTATCTACGATATTTTTCAATTTCTTAAAAAAGGCTTCTCTCATATATTCTTCATCTAGCTTTCTGATATCTTCTTGTATATTTCCCTCATGTTCGCGGATCAAGTCATCTGGCCATGGAACTTTCTCCAGCAATAATGAGTAATCTGTTTCACCGAATCCGATAGATAACAACTCGTCCTCCAAAATCTCGGGGGAGTATTCTTCGAGATGTCCTCTTCCCAGCAGTTCAGCTACCGCGTTCTCCAAACGCCATAACTCCACATGAGCTTCATGACAAGGCCCGGGACAGAGTTCTTCCTCGAATGGATAGTAATCGATTATCACGAGCATACCACCATCTTTTAAAACCCTGAACATCTCTCTGAAAACCGAGGAAAGGATCATGTTTTTGGTCTCTGAAAGTGCGCTAACAACGAAGTTGCATACAACGTAATCGAAGGAGTTATCGGTTAAAAAATCTAAACCGCTGAGGTCTGCGGTGATGAATTGAGTTTTCTTAGTACTGTTTCGACATTCCTCCTGCCAATCGTGCCTGTAGTCTATGGATACGACTTCTGCGCCCCAGTCTTCGAGATATTTGGTCATATTGCAGGCACCGGTTCCCGCATCTAGGACCTTCTTTCCCTCGAGGTCTAATCCTTTTAGTTTGTCCATATTATTCGTTATAAGTAAAAATGATTAATAAAATCATCCCAAAAATCTCGATAATTATATCCGTTGATTCATTTATCACCTTTCTACCTCTTTTCGACCATAATCCTTATATTTCAATATGAACTACCCTTTTTTCCTCAAGGGGACTAATTATGTTAAACGCTGAAATCAAATCTGAAATGTTAAAAGACCTCGTGGAGATAGTTGAAACGATCGTGGATGAAGTGAAGATCAACCTTAGTTCTGATGGATTGAATCTAAAAGCCGTCGATCCGGCTCACGTAGCGATGGTTGACTTAAATCTTGGTAAAGATGCTTTCGAGAGCTTTGAAGCAGATGAAGTTGAATTGGGTATCAATCTTAATAAGATAGATCAATTTTTGAAACTATCAGGAACTGGAGATATCATCAAATTAGAACATCTCGAAGACAAGAACAAATTGGTGATGGAAGTAGATAATATCACCCAGATGATGCCCCTTTTAGATACCGCCGGTATGACCGACCCGAACGTTCCTCAGCTAGACCTACCGATCAGTTTGAAGTTAGATGGAAAACACCTATTGAAAGGTGTCAAAGCTTCCCAAAATATATCCGATCATATAGCTATCACGGCTGGTCCAGATGGATTCGAGATCTTTTCGGAAGAGGATGAAGATATGGTCAGGCTATCTTTAACTGAAGACGAAATAGACGAGATAGAGGCAAAGGAAGAAGTGCGTTCTCTTTTTGCACTGGATTATTTCTCGAATATGGTCAAATGCGTCGGGGCGAACACACCCATCACCATAGAACTCGGCCGAGATTATCCGATCAAATTAGAATTCGATTTCGCTGAGGG
>JBNJFO010000134.1:0-4435 GCA_051746905.1 Thermoplasmatota archaeon | reverse complement strand
GTTCAACGAACTCGATGTCGAACTGCTCTATCTTGCTGCAGAAAGTGATAGCTTCCTGGACTGTGTAGCCCTGGTTGGCATCTATCCATATCTTCATCTGGTCGCCTATCTCATCCCTCACCGCCTGGATCCTCCTGATGTCGTCGAAGATGTCCAGCCCAACTTTGATCTTCAGCGCCTTGAACCCCTGCTTCTTGTACTCTATCGCGTGATCTACGGTATCGCCGTATGTCATTATCCCTATGGTCCTGTCGGTGAGAACTCCCCCATATCGGCCACCCAGCATCTCAGTAACGTTCTTCTTTTCCAACCTTGCGAGGGCATCATGTAGTGCTATATCCATCCCTGCGATGGCCGCCCTATCTTGCGGGAATTTGGAGTCTAAATGATCCCATATCTTATCGATGTCCACTTCCTGGCCTTCCAAGTCCTTTTTCATTATCTTCATTGCTTTGAGTATGGATTCCGACGTCTCTTTCGTTACGCTGTTGGGCGTACCGTTCCCCCATCCTTCGATCCCATCCATAGTGATCTTCACAACTACGTTCTCAGCTGTCTTCGAAGAGCCAGTAGCGATCCTGAATATCTCGTTCCTGTCTATGGATATCGGGTATATGTCTATACTATCGATCTTCATCCAGATACACCTCCTCGTAGTAATCACACATATCAGTTAACGGACAGGTATCGCACTTAGGATTCCTCGGTCTGCATATATTTTTACCGAACTCCACCATCAACCTGTTGATCTCGATCCAGTATTCTCTAGGTACCTCTTGAACCAAAACTTCCTCGGTTTTTTCCGGCGTATTCGTGTCCGCGATGCCCAGGCGGTTGCTGATGCGGTGGACGTGTGTGTCCACTGGGACTGCGGGTTCTCCGAAACCGTAAACCAGTACACAGTTGGCGGTTTTTCTCCCGACCCCTGGCAGTTCCATGAGAGGTGCGAGATCTTCTGGAACCTCGCCGTCGTACTCTTCTTTCACTATTCTGGCGGCCTCTATCACCCTCTCCGATTTCACGTTGTAGAACCCTGCTGGGCGTACCATCTCTTTTACTTCTTCGATAGGAGCGCTGGCCAGCTTTTCGGGAGTATCGTATTTCTCGAACAGAGCTTTCGAAGCTTTGTGCGTGTTGGCGTCCTTGGTCCTCTGTGATAAGATGGTTGAGATGAGAACTTTGAAGGGCGACCTGCTGGGGATCTCGTTAGAATCTGGATTCTTGCCTGGGAATGCGCCTATCTGGAACTCTTCCTTGAGCCTCCTTATCATCTCCCCGTAATCTATGTTTTTAGACATATTATCACATCTTCCTCCTGATATCGCCTAACAGGTATATTGAGCCTGTCACCATTATCAAGTCACCTTCTTTCCATTCTTCTTTTGCAGCCTCTAATGCGTCTATGCCTTCACCGTAACCCTGGGTGGGGGCGAAAACCGAGAATTCTTCCGCTAATATGTGGCTGTCAAGCTTCCTTTTACTGACCGGCTCTGCGGTGAACACTTTATCCGCCTCGGGTCCGATGGTCTTTACTATCCTCTCGTGATCTTTATCTTCTAAAACTCCTATCACGAGTAGTAATCTATCGTGATCTAAAGTAGCTAATGCTTCCTTCAACGCCTCCATACCCGCTGGATTGTGTGCCGAGTCCATCATGATCCACGGCTTCTCTGTTACGGTCTCCATACGGGCTGGAAGTGTTGTATTTTCAAGGGAACTTTTGAGGACTTCATCCGATATCTCGTAGCCTTTCTTCCTCAGGCCTTCGATTATACCGACCGCTACGAGGGCGTTCTCCGCCTGCCATTCCGCTATACCTGGAACCTTGATATCCCCATATTCAGGGGTGGTAAGAGTCAATGGATCCGTATTGATCTCGTATTCCCTGTCCAGTGCATGATGGTAGAACGCTCTCCTGTCATCACATACCTTCTTGAAATATTTTACCAGATCTTCTTCTTTCTCACCAGTGACGAAATAATTCCCCCTCTTTATTATACCCGCTTTCTCGAATGCGATCTGTTCCTTGGTAGAACCTAGATATTTTGAATGATCGATCCCGATGGTGGTTACAGCTGAGATCTTATGCTTGGAGATGTTCGTCGCATCCAGTCTGCCTCCCATGCCCACTTCGAGAACAGCCACGTCGATATCTTGATCTGAATAGTGCATGAAAGCCAGCGATGTTAGAACTTCGAAGAAGCTGGGTCTCTTCTCAGGCGTCTCTTCATCTATGTGTTCCAGAACCGGTTTCACTTCGCTGATCAGTTCCCAAAGCTGGTCATCGGTTATCATCTCACCGTTAACGGTTATCCGCTCTCCGAAATAACAGAGGTGCGGGGATATGAAACGGCCTGTCTTGTAACCGGCTTCTTTCAATATATCGGACACCATGGTAGTTACAGAGCCCTTACCGTTGGTCCCAGCTATCAGAACTTTATCGTAATCTTCCTGCGGATCTCCGAAGTTGGATAGAAAATCTCTTATCTTATCCAGACCGAGCTTAACGCCTTTTCTCTGGAGCGAGTAGAGATAATCTTCCGGAGTCCCGTATTCTTCCTTCAGTTCCTTATATTCATTCAATGTTTAAACACCCTGAATCCGGTGAACACCATGCTCATATCATGTTCGTTGACGGCTTCTATGACCTCGTCGTCCCTGATCGAACCGCCCGGTTGTACCACCGATGTGATACCTGCTTCGTGAGCCGCATCCACACCATCCCTGAACGGGAAGAAGGCGTCCGATGCCATGGTAGCTCCCTCGGTATCCAGCATGGCTTTCATCTTGGCGATATGGACGGCGTCCACACGGCTCATCTGGCCGGCGCCTATACCGACAGTCTGATCTTTTTTCGTGAAAACTATGGAATTCGATTTGACGTGCTTGACCACCTTGTAACCGAACTCCATGGCATCTAATTCATCTTCTGTGGGCTGTCTTTCGCTGACGACCTCGAAGTCTTCTTTGTTTATCTTGGAGCGGTTCCGTTCTTGTACAAGCATACCCTCTGTCACTTTCTTGATCTCGTAGCCCCTTCTTTCTGGATCCCACTCTGGTAGTTCCATTATACGGATATTCTTTTTATTTTTCAGGACTTCGATGGCCCCGTCCTCATACCCTGGTGCTATAGACGCTTCGACGAATATCTTATCCATCTCTTCAGCCATCTCGACGGATATCGGTCGGTTAGCTGCTATTATCCCTCCGTATATCGATTTCGTATCGCAGGCGTACGCCTTTCTATATGCTTCAGCGATGTCTTCGTCTGTACCGACACCGGTTGGATTCGTGTGCTTGATAGCTGCTACAGTCGGCTTCTCGAACTCTTTCACCAGATCCATGGCACCTTCTAGATCGTTTATGTTGTTGTAAGAAAGAGCTTTTCCGTGATGCTTTTTCGCCTTCAATATAGAACTCTCGCCGGTGGTCTCGGTTCTGTAGAAGGCTGCCTTCTGGTTGGGGTTCTCGCCGTACCTCAGATCCTGTACTTTCTTTCCGGTTATCTGGTAGATAGTGGGTAGTGCCACATCCTCATATCTTTCTTGAAGATAAGCCGAGATGGTAGCGTCGTATTCAGTGGTCTGCTGGAACGCTCTTAAGGCTAGCTTGTTACGCATATTTTGGCTGATCTCGTTGTTCTCTTCCATCTCCTCCATGACTTCTTTGTATTGGTCCGGGTCGGAGACGATCGCCACTCTTTCGTTGTTCTTGGCGGCGGCTCTTAAAAGCGCCACCCCACCGATATCGATGTTCTCGATAGCTTGGTTCAGGTCGTGGTCTCCGCTTATGACTTCCTGGAACGGATACAGATTTACTACTACGATATCGATCTCAGGCAGGGCGTGTTCCTCCACATCCTTCTCGTACTTTCCCACCTGGTAGAGTATCCCTCCGTGTATCTTAGGGTGAAGGGTCTTGACCCTCCCGCCTAATATCTCTGGAAATCCAGTGACGTCTTTCACTTCTTTCACATCTATCTCGGAGTCCCTCAGAACAGAGGCGGTACCTCCAGATGAAATTATATCGTAATCATTCTCTTTTAGAAAAGATGCGAACTCGACAATATCTCTCTTATCTGAAACGCTGAGTAGGGCCTTCTTTGGCAATTACAACACCAACTCAAGCTCAGTATGTGAGTGATTGATAAGTTTTTCTACGGGGGTACGTTATAAGTTGGGGGGATTGGATGTAAGTGTTCTCGTCGAACTACGCTGCTCTTATCTTTATCAATGGTGTTTTTGTGCGATATGAGAATACTTTAGAACATGTCATTTGTACTCACTTTCTGTTTTGGTATCCTTTGTAGATATAAATTATTGCTATTATAAAAAATAATCCAGAACCAATAGTTACGCCATAAGTCATCGACATACCCGCCAACACTAAACCCATCATTAGTATTATTATCCCTATAACTAGTTGCAGATTTCCC
>JBNJFO010000133.1:0-4463 GCA_051746905.1 Thermoplasmatota archaeon | reverse complement strand
CGATACTCGCCTTCTGGGACCTGTTTTAAAAGATCTACCAGAGGTTCTGACTCTCCGTTCATAGAAACTGTCTCTTCAGTATATAATAGAACAGAAGTGGGTTCATCGATATCATCCAGCAGAATCTCTACGCCCTCGTGCTCTATCATGGCTATACGGTAGGAATTTCTGAGCGGTTCTTCATCGAGTAGGGCCTTGGCGGTATCTTTTTTCGACGGTCTCATCTTGAAAAAGTATCAAGATATTTTACTTAACTATTTTCCAAGCAGAAAAAATATAATTAACTCTCCACCAATATACGTTCATATGGCAGTAGAGTTCGTGGATCTGGATTTCGTCATACATGCGCTCATCGCTATCGGTATGGGGGCACTGATAGGTCTAGAGAGGGAACATAGGGAGGAAAAGGCCATGGTCATCGCCGGCGTTAGAACATTTCCACTCACATCGCTATCTGGCGTGTTATTTTCTTTCCTGTCCGCCGAGATAGGGATAGCTTTCATTGAGGTGGGCGTGATCATATTCGGAGGGTTTTCTCTGATACTGGCTTTCTTAAAATACGAGGTCCACACCATAGGGATCACAACTCCAGTAGCACTTTTCATAACTTTCTTGATAGGTATACTGGTCCAGCAGGGTTTTGGAGTGGAGGCGGCTTTCATAACCATCACCATAACCATCCTACTGTTGACCAAAGAGAGACTGCACAAGATCGCTAGGGATATAGGCGAATAGGGTGCCATCATGTCTAAATACCAGGTGCTTTTGAGTGATTATATGGAAATCTTCGATGAAGTCGAGCTCTTGTTGGAAAAGGGGCTGTGCGACCACTGTCTTGGAAGGATGTTCGCCCAGCTGGGTCACGGTCTGACCAACGACATGAGGGGTAGATCTCTGAGGGTGGTCTACGCCATGGTGGGTTCTGAGGAGAAGAGAAAAGAGCTTCCAGAAGAATCCGGGGAATGCTCGCTCTGCGGGAACATCTTCGAGGAGATAGATAACTTCGTTTCGATAATCGTCGACGAGATGGCGGATTACGGATTCGATACTTTTTTGGTGGGCACTAGGATCGACCCTGAGATACAGGAGAAAGAGGAATCCATATGGGCAGAGCTCGATATCGAACATTCGGAACCGATCAAGACGGAATTGAACAGGGAGATAGGAAAAAGGGTGTTCGACAAAGTCGACGCCGAGGTCGATCTTGAGAGGCCAGATCTCAAGGCGATAATAGATACACGGTTCGATTCTCTTGAGATAGAATTGGCGCCTCTTTTCATCTACGGCAGGTATAGGAAACTTTCAACTGAGATCCCCCAGACATCATGGCCCTGTAAAAGATGCAGAGGGAAGGGGTGTGAGAGGTGCGATGGTACAGGGAAGATGTACGAGACCAGCGTAGAGGAGATAGCTGGAGAACCACTTCTAGAGATGACTGAGGGTGAGGAGTTCGTACTTCACGGTATGGGCAGGGAAGATATCGATGTGAAGATGCTGGGAGAAGGTAGACCATTCGTCATGGAGATAAAGAACCCTATCAAAAGAGATATCGATCTCGAGAGATGGGTCTCAGAAGTCAACAAAGACGGCAGGGTGGAGATAGACTCCATAGAGAAAACAGATAAAGATAAAGTGGTCGAGATCAAGGAGGAAAGGTCGGAGAAGAGTTACCGGGTCTGTGTATCATTCGATGAAAAGGTCGAGAGGGGAAAGTTTAAAAAGGTGTTGAAATGTTTGAGGGGAGCGAAGTTATCGCAGAGAACACCCAATAGGGTCAAGCATCGAAGAGCTGACAAGGTTAGAGAAAGAGAGATAAAGAAGATACGTTTAGAGGAATTCCAAGAGAAAAAAGCAGTAATAACTCTCCGGTGTGAAGCGGGCACGTACGTCAAGGAATTTATCCACGGCGATGAAGGTAGAACTCAACCGAATCTATCCGAAGAACTCGGCGTTGGATGTGTCACGGATACCCTAGAGGTAATTGATGTTCATTACGAAGCATAATACGAAGCATAAAAAGGTGTAAAAATGAAGAAATCGAAAGGCATACGGCAGGGGACTCGAAAGATCCTGCGGAAAAAACCGAAAGAAAAGGGGATGATCCCCGTCACGAGAGCGTTACAGGATTTCAAAGAAGGCGAAAAGGCCACGATCGTTATAGAACCGAGCGTTCACAAGGGCCAGCCTCACAGAAGATTCCACGGTAGAACGGGGACAGTGGTCGGTAAACAAGGAAAGGCGTTCGTATTGAAAGTGAACGACGGAAATAAAGAGAAAAAGGTGATCGTAAGGTCCGAGCACCTCAGAGAAGTTGAATAGGAGAGGTTATCAGATGGAAGAAGGCAGCAGGAACGTGTCATTAGCTGAAGTGAAGGAACTCCTCACTGAAGAAGCTGAAGAACGGGAGTTATCCTATGAACAGAGTTTGGCTTTAAGCCATGCAGAAAAATTCGTCGATCTTTCAAAAGAAGACACCGACGAACTGATAGAGGAGATGTTGGAAAATTTCGATTTCATGACGGAAGATATCGCGTTCAAGATGGCCGATGTGCTGCCGACGGAACCTGATGGAGTTACAGCTGTATTTTCAAAGGATAGGTACACCCCGTCTAAAGAAGATGCGGAAAATATTATAGACCTGATAAAAAAACACCTATGAGGGTAAAAGATGGAAGACTATGCCTACGTTCTAGATTACCTGGCTGACGGGAGACCCGACGATAAGGGTTACAAGCATGAGAGTTTAGTCCTTGCTCTCGGAGAAGACGAGTTGAAACTTTTCGAATTGATACCCAAGCAGAATTCCAGCATCATGATAGGGGAGAGGGTATACATAGGCAAAGAACTGGAAGAGAGAAAGAAGGTCAAACACGTGAAAAGGAGGATAAAGTGGGATGAACTGACCCATGCGGCTCAAAGCGAGATCCCATACATCATCGACGATATAATCGACAAGAAGGAAGATGAATTCCTCGAATTCTACAATAAAGCACGACCGATAACTAAACGTTACCATATGCTCGAACTTTTACCTGGGTTGGGTAAGAAAAAGATGAACGCTATACTTGACGATAGAAGGAGAAAGGGCGAATTCGACAGCTTTGATGACCTTACGGACAGGGTTCCTCTCGTTCACAAACCCAAGAAACTCATAAAAGAACGTATCGTAGAAGAACTCAAGAAACCCGATATCAAGTACAAGGTGTGGGTTGCTGAGTGAGTTCGATCAAGATCAATTTAAATCAAATCAAAAGGTGTATCGATGGAAAATATTGAGGTAGAAGTTGTTGGACAGCAGATGGGGGAAGGGAGCCAGTACATGACCTTGTTCTTTGTTTTCGACTCCATGGTTGAAAAGGTCGATGTTGAGACTCAGATGGCATTTCAACTTTTTAAGAAGATCCAGAAGGAAACTTTGACCTAGAAAAGAAGGCGTCAGACGTGAACGGGACGTGACTACCCCTAACCGCAACACTTTTATACTCACTAAATACTACTACTATTTGTCTGACGTATTGTCGGACTGATATTGGCTTGATGGATGGGGCCACTTATGCACTCTGAAAAGATAGAAACTACGCTCTCTTTAGTCGGGATCAACTCCTGGAGGATGGTATATTGTATTTGAAAGAAGTACACATGGAGAATTTTAAATCGTTTGGAAAGAAGAAAACTATACCCTTACAAGAAGGATACACGAATATAACGGGACCCAACGGTTCTGGCAAATCGAATATCGGCGACGCGATCCTTTTTGTTCTAGGGCCTAAAAGTTCTAAAGAGATCCGTGCGGGGCGTCTGACGGATCTCATATTCAACGGAGGGAAGAACGGTAAGCCAGCAGATCACTGCAGGGTTAGTTTGACCTTCAACAATGAGGACGGAAGTATACCGTTAGATGAGGGTGAGATCACCTTCACTAGGAAGATAAAAAGATCAGATAATCAGATAGGTTATAATTCATATTTCTATATCAACGGCAGGCCTTCTAAATTATCTGAGTTCCAGAACCTGCTGAACCATGCCAGGATATCCTCGGACGGTTACAACATCGTCCAGCAGGGCGATATCGCCAGGATAGTCGAGATGAGCGACGTGGAGAGGAGGACCGTATTGGACCAGATCTCAGGTATCAGTGAATACGATAAAGAGATAGAACAGGCCGAAGAGAAGAAAGACAGCGTATTGGATGATCTGGATAGGATCAATATACTGCTGGACGAGATCAGCACCCAGGTGAAAGAACTCGAATCCGATCGGCAGGAAGCTCTGAAATATCAAGAATTGTCGGACAAAGTCTCGGAAGCGAGGCAGATGAAGGCGTGGAAGACCAAGAACGAGGTCGTCGATACGATCAAGACGATCCAGGAAGACATCGATGAAAACAAAGAGAAATGCGAAAAGATCGATGAAAAGAAAGAGGAGATAAAAGAGAAGATCACAGATATAAAGGGAGAGATAGA
>JBNJFO010000132.1:0-4549 GCA_051746905.1 Thermoplasmatota archaeon | reverse complement strand
AAAAATGCAAATGATATATTGAATATTGATTCAGAAAACTTAGAAAAGTTTGATAAGAGAAACAGTAGTTAGATCAGATATTTTAAATCAGTAATTTTCACAATGTTTAAGTATTCTATTTTCCATACCTTCGTCATATCTCAGAGGGAAATCTAGATGGCGACCCAAACAAAATTGGAACACCTTGTAAATCGTGACCTGTTTTCGAATTATTATCTTGAAAATCTACTTCCGGAATCTAAAACGTGGAAAACTGTAGACGGGTTGGAAGAGACCTATAAAGATGTCAAAGAACTGTACGATAACAAGAAGAAAAACTTCGATACCTATAACGAAGCCCAGTTGGAAGATAATTTCATCAAACCTCTTTTTGAACTGTTGGGTATGACATACGAGGTACAGGAAGTTGTCAGCAGGAGAAGACGGATCCCTGATTACGGGTTATTTGAGAATACGGAAACTGCTGACAAAGCTATACAGCATAAAGGAGAGAAGGATTTTTACAGGAACGTTATAACTATAGCTGAAGCTAAAAGGTGGGGTAGGAATCTAGATAAAAGGGGAGATGTTCGCGATTTCACCAATCCCAGCCATCAGATATTTGTATATCTGCAGGAAACTCCCGTTGATTGGGGTATCTTGACAAATGGTAGGGCGTGGAGATTATATTACTCTAAAACCAGTCACAAACTCGACTCTTATTTAGAGATCGACTTACCTACTATATTGGAGAAGGATGATATTGACGCTTTCAAGTACTTCTATCTGTTTTTCAGGAAAGAAGCATTCGTTAAAGATAAGAGAGATAGGTGTTTTTTGGACAGGATATACGAGAAGAGTAACATCTTTTCTCAGGAATTAGGAGAAGACTTGAAAGCCAATATATATGAAGCTATCAGGTTGTTGTCGGAAGGGTTCTTGGAATTTCCGGAGAACGAACTAGATGCTGATGATGATTTAGAGTTGATCCACGATAGTTCGCTGATATACCTTTACAGGCTGATATTCGTTCTTTACGCTGAGAGCGAGGGGAGGGATCTACTGGATACCGGTAACCGGATATACCACGACGATTACAGTCTGAACAGTTTGAAACAGAACGTCTGTGAAGAGCTTGAGAGATCAGATCCAAAGTATAGGGATTGGCAGAGCAACCTGTGGGATAGGTTGGAGAAACTGTTCGTGTTGATAGATAAAGGAAGTAAGAACAGAGGGATACCCGAGGAAGAATTGTACATACCTGCTTACAACGGAGGGCTGTTCAGGACCGAGGTCGATGAGGAGACCAGTAAAGAAAACGAGTTCCTGCAAGATAACAAGGTAGGAGATTCTTATCTAGCTGAGGTTGTAGACCTGTTGACAAGGCATGAGAGTAAGAACGGTGAGGGAAGAGTTTTCGTAGATTACTCTTCTCTTGATATCAGACATCTCGGCAGTATCTACGAAGGCCTGTTGGAGTACCATCTCAACGTGGCTGAAGAGAAGATGGTGGCTGTTAAGGATGGTAAGGAGCAGGTTTGGTACGCTGAGAGTGAATTCGACGGTGACGGGACAGTTGTAGAAGAGTTGGAGGAAGGAGAGGTTTATTTGACGACTGATAAAGGTGAGAGGAAAGCCACCGGTTCTTATTACACTCCAGAGTATATCGTGCAGTATATCGTGGAGAACACGTTAGATCCGATTTTAAAGGAGATCAAAGACGAACTGCTTTACGAAGCTAAAGGTAACTTTGCCAACGATTTCGCTGAAAGGGTATTCGAACTGAAAGTGTTGGATCCCGCTATGGGTTCGGGTCACTTCTTGACCAACGCTGTTGACCATCTGGCTAGAGAGATCGTGGATGCTCACGAGAAGCAGGCCGATGAACAGGGTGCGGAGAGTGTTGACGAGAGCCACGACATCCACTGGGCACGGAGACAGGTCGCACAGAAGTGTATTTATGGGGTTGATTTGAATTCCATGGCCGTGGAGTTGGCCAAGGTTTCGTTATGGTTGAGGACACTAGCAGCTAAGCAGCCATTAGCGTTCTTGGACCATCATCTCAAGACGGGAAATTCTTTGATTGGTTCGGACATCGAAGATATCGAAGAGTTGGATACTGGAAGTAAGAAAGAGGACGTTGAGAATACGACACTAGAGGACTTCGGAATGACCAAGAAAGGTACGATGGAAGACCTTATGAGCATCTACCAGCAGATCATGGAGATCGAGAACAAAGACCTAGAAGACATCAAAGAGATGGAAGAGAAGTACCACGAGTTCGAACACGAGCCTATAAAAGAAAGGTTGGAGGCCATGGCAAACGTGCATACTGCACGGGAGTTCGGTGTGGATGTTCCCGTGAGTGCTTTTGCAAGGATGGCTGAAGCTATCGAAGATGAAGGAAAGTGGAAAGAGGTTGAAAAGGAGGATTGGTTTGTAGATGCGCAGAAGTTGGCAGGGGTGAAGAATTTCTTCCACTGGAAGCTGGCCTTTCCGGAGGTATTCTATGATGAAGGAGGAGGTAAGAAGGAAGATGCTGGGTTTGATGTGGTAATCGGGAATCCGCCGTATAGAACCACAGCTTTAGGTAGCGGTCAGGAAACTGCTGAAGAAACTGTGTTAGAATATTTACGTAAAATATATCCAGAAGCCTCAGAGTATAAATCAAATCTTTTTACTATGTTTCTAGATCTATCAAATAAGTTGAGAAAAAAAATTGGTTTTTCAAGTATGATCATACCCGATACCATTTTAACGAATTATTATTTCAAAAACTACAGAACTAAAATTCTTAATAATTACTCAATCATAGAAGTTGTTGATATACAAAGAAGAGTATTTTCTGAGGCAGTAACTGGGGGGACGACTATATTAACAACTTCAGGCAAATCGATTAACGGGATAAATATAACTAGATTGAATAAAGAGGGTGAATTTACTACAAAAGAAAAAATTGATCAATCAAAATATCTACAAGTTGACGATAAAAAATTTCTTTTATCGAAACAAAAAGTAGATTTATTATTGAATTTAAAATCAAAATCTAAACCCCTAAAAGAAGAAGTAGAGTTTTACCAAGGAATAGTAACGGGGGATAATGATAAGTTTTTAACTAATGAAAAAGAATCTAAAAAACACAAAAAAGTCATTCGTGGCAAAGATATCCATAAACATTTTATTTCTTGGAGTGGAGATTATATATTATTCGATAAAGATGAATTGTGGAGTAACACAAATGAAAAACTGTTTAAAAAATCGCCTAAAATTTTGATTAGACAAACAGCTGAAAAAATAATTGCTGGCGTGGATGAGAAAGGTTATTTTAGTTTGGATTCTACACACCTTGTAATTAGTGATTCTCTAGACAAATTTTCCTTATCCGCCCTACTAAATTCAAAACTCATAAATTGCTATTACCAGATAATAGTCCCTGAAAAAGATAGAACTTTTTCTCAAGTTAAAACCGTAAATGTCGGTAAACTACCATTAGTTTATGATGAGGGGATATGGAAAGAATTAAGAAATTTAGAAAAAACTAGTTCTAACTTGGTTTCTAAAAAATTCAAATTGAACTTAAATATCGAAGATTATTTGGGAAATTACTCTGAAGGAAAAAACTTAGCCGATCTCTACACTCCTGTTGAAGGCATTTCTGAGAAAATCTTAACAGATACTGCCGCCGATCGAGAAAAACTAAGAATCGGTAGTATTGAATTTGAAGAAACCATTAATAAACTCATCTTAAAAATCTCAGCTCGCTATAAGCCAGATAACGAAGAAGAATTTACTGAAGACCAATTAGATCGCTGGGGCTACACCGAGACCGAACTGATTCCAGCGATGAAATTCACTAGAGATGAGATGGAATTGGCCTTGATACGAGAGTTCACCAAGTTGGCTGTGGATGAGGGTGGTGGTTTTGCTAACTTCCGAGAGAGTGCGACCAAAACGATGTCGATCTTGGATCGATTGGAGAAGCTTACTTTGCCTAAACTGAGCGATGTAGAGAGTGGGTTGAAGAAATATCTTGAGCAGAAGGAGAAAGCCGAGCGGTTGGAAGAGGAGATACGGGAGACGGATCATACTATCGATGCGATTGTTTTCGATCTATATGGATTGGCAGAGGAGGAAGTTGAGACGGTGTTGGATAGTCTGGGTACAGATGAGGATGAGAAGGAGGATATAATGGAGAAGTTTAGGTGAATTAAAAAAGAATAATCAAGTGAAACTTTGTTTACACAAATGAAAGTGAATAATATCTATTTCTAAAGAGGGAACTGCACAAATATATCTTTTTCACAATCAGATAATCTGTTAATAATAAATCTAAATTACTCAGATGCTTATGTTTTAAGAATTGTTGATTTTTCTAGGCCACCAACCTGATTTAGTAATCTTATCAACTCTATCTTTATATTTCCGTTTAACATGAACATCCCAAACTGCTTGGTTAACAATATTATTTATTGAAAGAACACCTAATTCAATTATTGTTTTATAATCTTCACTTCCAATTATTAATCTTAAATCGTACTCTTTTTTTGCTAACATAGGTGTTCCTACAAAG
>JBNJFO010000131.1:0-4554 GCA_051746905.1 Thermoplasmatota archaeon | reverse complement strand
CGATGGGAGATGGAGAGGGGTAAAAGTGGATTTCGAGATAGAGGAACTCGGATCACTGAGGGGTCAGCGATTCTCTATAAAATACATGACATTACCCGGCACAAAACTCATCAAGATAGTTTTGACCCACAACAATCCCAAGGTCAGAGAGGTGAATTGGTTCGGTGAGTTCTTCGTCGATGTTTTGATGGATGGTTCTTTAGAAGATATGGTCGTCAAGTGTCCCGGCAAATACGAAGATTGGGAAAGGTCGCACCAAACCCAACAGTTCACCCCTCAACCTAATATCGATAAACCATGGTTCCACTTCAGAAGGGAAGGTGTTTCTCTAGCCGGTTTTGGAGTAGAAGGTTCACCTGCTTTTTCGACGGTCATCTGTAATGAAGAAGTGAACATGGCGTTCCTAGTAGCGAACATGGTCAGCCAGGCCTACGAGGAAGAGGAGATCCAGTTCGGATTGATGATGGATGTAGATGAAGAGGAGATCGAGTTGGCTAGGCGGGCTTTGAAGTTTAAAAAGTAAGTATAAGGAAGTATACCGTCAATATCCGTCGTCCGTTATGCACTTCCTTCGGTATAAGACTGCCAAGAACACCATCAACACCATCAACATCGGTGTGGTTAAGAAAGGAAGTAAGCTATCCCCCTCACCTTCATCTATAGGTTCTCCTTCCACTTCGATATACAACTCATCGGAACATGATGTATAGCCCTGTTTTTCAGCGAGTACGGTGATCTTGAATTCACCTGTCTTTCCTTTGGTAACTTCATGGGCTTCGAATCTCACAGTCCTTTCTAAATCCGAGCCCATTTGTATCATATATTTACCGCTGTCATTTTCAGCCTCTGGTATATTGGCACCACACTCACAGGGGGAGATGAAAAAGAAGACGGTCACGTTTTCTGTGGAAGAAGTGCTATCTATGTTGAGAGAGATATCCGCTTGCTGATCCACGTTTATCGAATCATCCTCGATCGCCGCATCTAGTGTCATCTCTTCAAGTTCAACGGGATTTATGGTGAGGTGATGTTTCTTTTCTATAGTTTCAGAGCAGAAGCTGTATCGCCCTTCAGGGATCTTGACAGTCAACTCTACAGTTTCGGTGCTGTCGATCTCCGGTGCCAGTAAGGTAGCGTTGATCATACCGTCAGCGTTCGTTTCTGATCTGTCCCAAAATATCAGCTCTGCATCAGGGTTGCTTAGCTCTAGGTCCGCCTTTATATTCGGGATGGGTTCTTCTTCCTGATTCTCGATGGTTATACTCAGATCACAGCTATTACTCTCATTGACCATCTTAGGTGCGTGGATCTCAACACCTGTTCCATCTAATCTCTGTTTATACACGTTCCCCCAACTAAAACTGTTCCATACACCTCCAGGCCAATTTACCCAACCCTGCCACTCTTTACGATATGCTTCTGTTTGATCTCTGTAATAAAGAACGTTGTACGGTAATTCTTCTGATATTATACCCTGTAACTCCTTTACGATCTCCGCTTTTTTAGTTTGGTTCAATTCCATCTCTGCATCTTCTACAAGTTCATCGAACCTCTCGTTCCTGAATCCTGGCATGTTGTAACCGCCGGGTTTATCGTTGCGGGAATGGAAGAAAGCTTCCAAGCTTCCAAGGGATTCGAAACCACCTATAGACCAACCTAGCATGAACATATCGAAATCAGCTCTACCCGGGTCGAGTATGCCTACAAGTGAACTGAATGTCTTTGATCTAGCTTCGATGTTTACACTTAATTCATCTCTGAGCGTTCGAGCGATGATAAGTCCTATCTTCGCTCTATCTGGATCGTAGGATGCTGTAGGGGTGTATAGATAGAATTCAGATCTATCTGCAGTTATAGCGCCACTGCTGTCTTCTCTAGGTAAGGGGAACCAACCATCATCCTGGCCATTCCAGTCAGGGAAATCCGAAAATTCTTCCTGCCAGATATCGTTTTGTTCCTTCAAGAGCTGCTCTGCTTTTTGCAGATCGTAAGGATATCTTTCTACCGACTCATTGTAATACATTCCATTATCTTGAGATACTACAGAATGCCCTTCTTTTCCGTAACCTCGGAGGATGTCATCTACGAAATAAGATTCATCACAAGCATAGGTCACCGCTTTCCTAAAATTGAGGCTGATATCCTCAGGATAAGATGTACCTATACCATAACTGGCTCCCGGGTGATCTTTGTATCCGAAGGCGGGTTTTCTCATGTTGAAGGATAGATAAAAGAAACCGAAGTCTGGAGAATTAAATATGTCTGTGTCATCATACTCTTCTACTTCTTCTACAAATGTTGGATCTAAAGGCCAGTTGATGAAATCAACTTCCCCATTTTTGAGGGAATCTATAGCTTCTCTGCTGTAGGATCTGACTTTTAATTCCAATCCAGATATAGTGGGCTTGAGATCAACGTTCTTCATGCTGACCCCTTCTTTCTTGTCAGGGTCTCGAGAACCATCAGCGAAATAATCTGGATTCTTATCTAATCTGATAGATTTGCCTCGATCCCATTCTGACCACATGAACGGACCGTTTCCCACGATCGACTCTCTCTGTTCTTCTATCGAACCATCTCGTTCGCAGTCCCAATGTAGAGCACCATTATAGCTGTCATCTAAGAGTGTGTGTTCGTCCCAAACATTCATCGGAAGGACTATCGGAAAAGAACCTCCATAGAACATGGAATAGGGTTCATCGAGTTCGAACCTGATGGTGTGATCGTCTATAAGCTGCACCCCTTGATACATACCGTTTCCGCCGTTGACCACCCAGTTAGGGTCAGATGGATCTTCTGGATCACCTTTAGCTTCTTGTTCTAACGGTAGGAAACCAGATTGGAAAAGAGGAGCTTTCCACTGAGTCATCTCGGCACTGAAAACGACATCCTGTGCGGTGACGATTTCCATCTTTTCTCCTTCCATCTCGAAGTTTGAATAAGGTGATCGCCACATCTCTCCAGAGTCATACCAATCTTCTGATCGATGGAATGGAATATCCTTCCTTAGATGGACTATCACTTCTAGATCGTCACTAGGTATAGCTTCATTGGCCACGGTGTTAGGATCTGGGTCTTCGTAGGTTTCGCTCGGATCGTATTCTCCTTCTCCGCTGGGGACGATGGGACTCCAATCATAAGCCATCCAAGGGATGGTTTTCTTAGTATCTTCATGGGTACTTGCCAACCCGCTGTAGATCGGATCTCTAGCAGCTTGTGCACTCCATACATCCTGTATCGTTATCGGATTTAAATTCTCTATTTGGCCCATGATAGCGGCAGTAAGATAATCACCCTCACTTTCACTTGATCTAATATCTTTTCCATCAGCAAAATTTCCAGGCAGGAACGATATCGATATCAATAGAATAACGATCATTGTAAATAACCTGGTCAACAGTTTTCCTCTCAAATCCATATTTACACCAGCTACATAGTGATATACTATATGTTATCATAATAATTAATAAGTCCATAATAAAATTTACGTATTCTGAAAAACAACCATAACTATATATCGGACCAGCCTTAACTGCACTCACAAGAGAGAAAATAGGAGGTGAATTAGATATGAAAGGAAAAGTAAAATTTTACAATACCATGAAGAATTTTGGATTCATAGAACCAGATGAGGGTGATGAAGACCTGTTCGTTCACATGAGCGAGATCGAAGGTAACTACTTGAATGAAGGCGATGAAGTAGAGTTCGAGACGGAAGAAGGAGAAAGAGGCCCTCGTGCCGTCGGTGTAAAGAAGATCGATTAGATCTTTGATAGCGCGTTTCCAAGACTTCCTGAACTCATTTCTTTTTATTTTTTTCTTTTTTCTCTCCGACAAATTCCGTGAGATAATTTATTTTAAATAATACAAATTCTATATGCTGTTCCGATGAAAGAGGGAGAAAAGGAGCCAGGTTTCTTAGAGATGATAAGAGCACCTTTCCTATTCGCCATCATAGTACCTCTTTTCTCAGGCACCTTGGTTTCAGTATCCATAACAGGTGAATTCAATTTGGTTGGTTTTTTACTAGTATTGGTGATAGGTATTAGTCTTCACATAACCACCAACGTGTACAACGATATCTACGATACCAAGCAGGGAGCAGATAACCAGAGTTCGATGAAAAGTGAATTCAGTGGTGGTTCTGGTATATTAGTCGAACGGCCAGGGATCTTACCGAAGATGTTCTCTATCGCTAGAGGAGGGATCGTTATAGGTATAATGGGCTCATTTTTACTGATGTTTTTCATCGAACAAAGATTATGGTTGAACCTCTGGATCATAATCGGAATATGTGTTTTCCTGAGTAAATATTATACCGCTGCCCCGATCAAGTTCGCTTACAGAGGGTTAGGTGAGATAATTGTATGGATCGGATTCGGCCCGTTAGCTGTCTTATTAGCCGGCATCGGTCAGAATCTGTTCTATCATCCAGTTCTGTTATCTATCACGCCTATCACTGGTCTCGGTACGCTGTTCATAGTTTGGATGGGTGAGATGGTCGATCTTCCGACGGATAGAGATGGAGGAAAACACGGGTTAGTGGCTAGGATG
>JBNJFO010000130.1:0-4557 GCA_051746905.1 Thermoplasmatota archaeon | reverse complement strand
AAATCATCCGAAGTGAGACCGAGGATCAACGTGGCGGTATTCCAATGTGAGCGGTGCAGGGCCAAGATCAGAAAGAAACAGGATACGAACAAAGTGGAAGAACCGGTCAAGTGTCCAGAATGTGATAAACCCGCCCAGAAAACGAACTTCAACCTACTTCTGGAGGATTCGGAGTTCGTGGATTATCAAACTCTAGAGATCCAGGAAAGTCCAGAGGGTCTTAGAGGCGGTGAACAACCCCAGAGGATAAACGGATGGGTGAAAGAAGACATGGTCGGAGAAGTGTCCCCGGGAGACAGGATAACCTTGAACGGGATACTTCACGGAGAGCCGAAAAATAAGTCCGCTAGAAGCAAATCCAGGACTTTCAACATACACATGATCGTGAACTCTATCGATATCAAGGAATACGAATACGAGGATGTAGAACTTTCAGATGAAGATAAGGAAGATATACTGGAGGCGGCTGAAGATGATAGGGTGTTCCTCAAGATACTGGGTTCTATAGCTCCGAGTATCCAAGGTTTGGACCCGGAAAAGAGAGGTTTGGCCCTTCAACTGTTCGGCGGGGCTAGGAAGACCACCCCTGACGGGAGCAAAGTGAGAGGTGATATACACATCCTTCTCGTCGGAGATCCAGGGACGGCTAAATCACAGTTGCTTAGGTATATCACAGATCTGGCTCCCAGGAGCATGTACGCGTCGGGTAAAGGAACGACCGGTGCGGGTTTGACCGCAGCCGCTGTAAGAGAGGAGGTTCTGGGCGAGAGTCAATGGACCTTAGAGGCAGGTACGCTCGTACTGGCAGATAAAGGGATCGCGGCAGTGGACGAGTTAGATAAGATGCGTGCCGAAGATCGTAGCGCCATGCACGAGGCCATGGAACAGCAGTCCATATCCGTGGCCAAGGCGGGTATCAACGCCACTTTGAATTCGAGATGTGCTGTTCTAGGTGCGGCCAATCCTCAGTACGGCAGGTTCGCCCTCCACGAGAACATATCTCAGCAGATCAAGCTGCCGCCTCCATTGATATCACGGTTCGACCTGATATTCGCCATCATGGACAGACCTGATAAAGAGAAGGATAGACAGATAGCGGAACATATCTTGGGTCTTCACAGGGAAGGGGAGAAGATGATGCTCGACGAACATTATGAGCCCGAGGACCAATACAAACCAAAATTCGACAAAGAATTCCTGAGAAAATACATCGCATACGCTAAAACGATAACACCAGAGATGACCGATGAGAGCATGGATAAATTAAAGCAGTTCTACCTGAACCTGCGGGAATCCGGTGATGACGAAGATTCGATACCTATCACCGCAAGGCAGTTAGAATCTCTGGTTCGGCTGTCTGAAGCTAGTGCTAGGGTCCATCTGCGCGATAAAGTGACCATCGAGGACGCCGAGAGAGCGATAAATGTTACTGGTCATTTCCTAAATCAGGTGGCCTCTAAGGAAGGCGGCGGGCTGGATATCGATCTGGTGAGTGCCGATGTCTCACATTCCGAGAGGACAGTGTTACACGAGATGAGGACCGTCATGGAGGATCTACTCGAGATACACCCCGATGGAGTGCCAGAGGAAGAGATAATCGAAGAGGCGGGGGATCATGGTATCTCAAGAGAAGAGGCCTTGAAAGAGATAGATAGGATGAGGCAGAACGGAGTAGTTTTCACACCGCAGCAGGGTAAATACAAATTCACTTGATCGGTTGTCTTCAGGATCGATGATCCATCGGTAACCACACACAATCTATATTAGAGATGAGTCGTAATTAGTATCCATAATGGACGTGCAGTAGATGGAGATAAGCTACAATATCTACAAACAAGGCGAAGATGTTCTTTTAGCAGCCTGTGATTCTGAACTGCTTGGGAAGAAATTTTGTGAAGGAGAGATCACGCTCGATGTTAAGGAGTCATTCTACTCTGGTAAAGAAGGCACTCCTTCAGAGCTGTGTAAAAATTTTAAGGAAGCTACTATCGCGAACCTGATAGGTGAAAAGACCATCGATACAGCCATATCCGACGGTTTCGGCGGTGAGGAAGACATACTTTGGGTCGATGGTATCCCACATCTTCAAATAGTGCGTATGTAGTGATCTTTTTTGATGTTCTGTGTCGAATGTGGTAAGGAACCCGAAAAGCTCTACGACGGGATGTGCAGAGAGTGTTTTATCGATAAAAAATTGAACCCTAGTATAGATGATAAAGTCTTCATAGATATCTGCAGCGTCTGCGGTAGCGTGAGAAAGGAGGGTAAATGGTTGGAGAATCCGGACATGAACTCGATAATGCTGGAGAAGATCGAAGACGCTCTAAAGATACCATACGACGTGGACCGATATTCGTTCCAGGCGGAGTTCGACGAAGAAGACCCGAAGAACGTCAAAGCGAAGGTCACGGTCAATATGATGGCAGAGGATGTAAAAGTAGAGAAGGACCTCGAGGCCAAGATCATCTTCAAGAAGACCCAGTGCAAGATCTGCAGCAGGATCCACGGCAACTATTACGAGGCCATCCTGCAGGTGAGGCCGAGTTCGGATAAGATGACGGATGAACAGAAAAAGATCGTGGCAGATAGGGTAAAGAAGGTGGTGGAAGTCGAGATGGGGGAAGTGCGAAGGGTATTCCTGGCATTCTTTGAAGAACGCCACGGCGGCGTAGATTACTATCTAAGCGACAAGAACGTGACCAAGAAGTTGGCAGCAGATCTAGCGAGAGATTTTGGTGGAGAGATCACCACTTCGGGAGAACTGGCGGGGATGGAGGACGGCCAGAAAGTCTACAAGATGACTTATTCCGTGAGGCTGCCGCCCTACGAGAAAGGTGACTTCGTGAGATATGAGGGGAAACTGTATCGGGTCTCCAGGACAAAGAACAGGAATGGACAGGTGTTCCTTCAGGATGTGAAGAGCGGCCAAGAGATATCCCGGACCAGCAGATCACTGGAAGATATCGAGGTTTTGGGTGGGGAAGAGATGATCCAGAGCGCCGTGGTAGTGTTCGAGAGCGAAAAAGAGATCAAGATACTGGATCCAGATACATACAAGACCAAAACCCTGCTGAAAAAAGATCTTTCAGATGAGATAGGGGACGAGGTGGATATCGTCAAGGCCATGAATAAGACCTATCTGCTGCCAGGGTCAGATTGAAACTGTAGAACCTTTTGATAAAACTTATACGGTATGACATCAATCCAAGCTTGGTAATGTTCATGACAGATGATGATAAGATCATATTACACACGACATGGTTCGGAAGTTTCTTGGTGGAGAACGGAGAAGTTATCGAGAAAAAACTCTTCCCGGAAGACGTTAAAGAGCTGGCCGAGAGAAGGTATAAGAAGGAGAACGGTGAAGTACTGGACGAAGAGATCGAGTTGGTAGAAAGCGGTGATACCGAAGTAGGTGTGCTGGAAGATAGATTATCTGGTATAGGCGTTCTGGCGGATGAGGAAGTGCCGGAGATAGAACCTGAAGAATATTCGCTTGACACGGGTATGCTCCAGGAAGTACTGCTGGAACTCGGCAGGATAAAATTGAGGGGGTCCGTAGATCACGGGAAACACATGGCCAAGGCCGTGGACAGTATAACCGATATCAACGAGACGCTTAACATCTTGTCGGAGAGGTTGAGGGACTGGTATTCCCTGCACTTCCCAGAACTTCAAAACACTGTGGATCGTAAGGGTTATTTCGATCTGATAGCGGAACACGGAGATAGAGATAAGATAATGGAGAAGATCGGTAAGGATATAGAATCCACCGGCGGGGAGATAACGGAAGAGGAGGCGGAACTTTACAGATCGTTCGCAGGGGTGATAAAAGAGAAGATCGGGTTGAAAGAAGAACTCGAAGAGTATGTTAAGAGGAAGATGAAAGAATACGCTCCGACCTTGACTACTCTGACGGGTCCGAAGTTGGGTGGCGAACTTATATCCGCCGCCGGTTCACTCAAAAGTCTGGCGATGATGCCCTCCAGCACGGTTCAGGTCTTGGGTGCCGAGAAATCACTTTTCAAACATCTGAAGAAAGGAACACCACCTCCGAAGCACGGTTATATCCTGCAGCACCCCTACGTTCACAAAGCGGAGAAGGAACTGAGAGGTAAGGTGGCTCGTGCGTTAGCCAACAAGATCGCTATCGCGGCCAGGGTGGATTATTTCGGAAGTGAAGATAAGGGCCGGGAACTTAAAGATCAATTGGAAGAAAGGATAAAAGAGATAAAGGAACAAGGGAAATAACCATCTCTGGCGGTTCTTTAGTCTGGCCGATCTTGATGACTACACTTTTCGTTTCATCTCAATGGATTATCCTGCATATCGGGTATATCTAGTCCGGTCACCCTGTTGACTCTTAGAGGTCCCGCTCTGTAGACCGGTCCCTTCCCATGAACTTCTTCGACGGGGTACCTTTCGCTTATCTTGACCCATGGCCAGATCCTCGATACGTGGTCATAAGCTAGATACACTTCTTCCAGTCTTATCTGTGTCCATTCTATGAAACCGTAGATCTCAGATGGTCCATCTCCCTCTTCTTTATCCTTGAAA
>JBNJFO010000129.1:0-4564 GCA_051746905.1 Thermoplasmatota archaeon | reverse complement strand
GAGTACGTCTTTTTGAGTGCCATAGATATTCTTTACTTTGTCTTCTAAGCGGTGGTAGAACTCGAAAAATTCTTCATCTATGTCGGGATTTTGGATCGGTCTACTCATGGCTTTCCTTACCCTTTCTGGGATCTCGGTCGGTCCTGGTGTCATCAACATCTTATCATCGGTATATTGAGTTATTACAAAAAAGAATTTGCGGTATGTTTTACCACTTTTAGCCTACCCTCTCGGTTTTGATATTATATAATCTAAAGATGTTAAATCGGATATGACCGATGAAGAATGTCCTGAATGCGGGTCGGATTTGAGAAGAACTGAAGGGTGCTGGACATGTCCTAACTGTGGATTATGTGGCTGCAGTTGATGTTTTTTTCCTTTTAGATTCAGGTTTTCCTTTCATACTGGACTATGGCTACACCCGTGACTATCAACATCCCAAATAAGAAACTGATCAAGCTGATAGTTTCACCCAATATTAGATGTGAAAATATGTTCCCGAAAAGTGGTATAAGATAAGTGAAGAGAACCTGTTTTGAAAGCTGGGTTTTCACGAGGACGATATACCAGAGAAGCAGTGCGATGCCGTTCCCTATCAAACCGAGGTATATTATCATCAGCCAGGTCATCATAGAGATGTTAGCTATCCGAGATACCGGTTCTAAGGCAAAAGAGGTGGGTAAAAATATCAGGCTCGAGAAAACAAGGGCCATGGTCATAAGTGTCAGCGGTTCATGCTTGACAAGTGATCTCTTGGTGATGACACTCGAGATAGCGTAACAGACCGAGCTTGTAAGAAGTAGGAGGTTGCCGAGCAGTGCTGAGTTGGAGATATCCACGCCGCCTTGTGTCACTAAAAGTATGGTCCCTGTGAGCGCGATGGCCGTACCTAGGGCTTTCTTCTTACCGATGTATTCTTTGAGGAATGCTACAGACATGATTATAGCGAATACTGGATAAGAAGCCTGCAGTATCGAACTCAGAGAAGCCGCCGTTTCAGGTTCCATCATCGACATACCTGTGTTCTGTGTAGCTAAAGGGAGATAGAACTGGGTCAAACCGATGGCTATGAAGAGAAGATAGTAGTTTTTCGTTATGATCGTGATCTTTTTAAGACCTTTTTGATAAAGGACATAGATGAAGAGAGGGATCGCTCCGAAAAGTGACCTTAGCAGACCTAAAGTTATGGGTCCGATCTCTTCTAGTGATAACTTTATGAGGGGAAAGGTGAGACCCCAAAGCATCATAGAGAATACGAGTAATGAGATGTTCCTTATCTTGGTATCTTTTGGATCGTCTATCATCATCTCTTCGGATTGGGTATAGGTAAGTTAGATAACAATCTTTCTAATCTTCATCTAACTCAGATAGGATCTCTTCTATCTCCCGTTCTTTTTCCTCTTTCCCCTTCCCCACTAGATCTTCAGGGAATTTTTTCTTGATACCTATCTCGTCAAGAGCTTGAATGGAGTATTTCCTGACCCATATGTTATCGTCCAATAATCTTCTGATAAGTGGTTTGATGGCTTTTTTCGAACCTATCTTTCCCAGGGCACTCGCTGCTTCGCCCCTGACCCGTGGATCTCTGTCTTTTAAGAGCTCTATCAGATCGTTGACCGCAGTCTCAGACCCTATCTCTCCCAGCGCCCATGCTGACAAGGCCCGTACTTCATTATCATCGTCATATAACATTCGTATCAGGTCGGAGATCGAATCTTCCGCCCCTATCTTCCCCAGTGCTTTTACAGCCGATTTTACAACACTCTTATTTTCGTCTGATAGTAGATTCAAAACGTATTTCTCAGCTATACTGTTCTCCAGATCCCCTATGGCTTTTACGGCATCTTTTCGAACATCTGGATCTTCATGTTTAAGGGCCCTTATAAGCTCGAGGACAGCCCTGTCGTCACCGAGGGTGCCCAATGCTTCTGCGGCGTTCCTCCTGATCTCGTGATCGTCGTCGTAAAGCTGCTCTATCAATCCTTCTAGTAGGTTCTCGTCACCGATCTCACCCAAGGCCCAAACCGAGAGGGACCTGATCACACTGTCATCTTCTATCAAGAGCTTGTTCAATTTTTTTACCGCACGTTTATCTCCGATCGAACCTAGCGCCCAGATAGCTAGACCTCTCAAAACTTTGTCGTCAGATGATATAGCCTCTTCAAGGGCGTCTACCGCTTTTTCACTACCGATCTCACCTAGTGCTTCAGCGGCGTTACGTCTGACCAATTTTTTTTCATCCTTTAAACACTGGATCAGTTTGTCTACAGCTTTTCCCTCACCCATCTTGCCCAGTGTTTCCGCTGCTTTGCACCGGACCAATGGTTCTTGATCATCTAGCGCTTTTGTCAGAAGTGGGATCGTACTTTCATCACCTATTTCATACATGGCTTCAGCGGCTCTCAATCTCTCATACCTGTTCCCGTTTTTCAATTTCTCAGTGATCTCATCCATTGCCTTTGACCGATCGAACTCTTTCAGTATCTTTAACGCCTTAGATCTAACATTTTCGTTTGGACTGCTGAGAACTATTGAAATCAACCAACCCTTGATGGCCTCGTATTTATCTCCCATGGCTTCATCGATAATAGCTATAGTCTCTTCCTCTGTACGATTTTTTAGCGTTTCCTCCAGTGTTCTCTCGTCTTCAAGCTCTGACATATTCTCTTTTTAAATCTTAAAACCCGTTATATAATTTACTGTGATTTTTGAAGATTTGATGTTGATCGATGGAGCTAATTTGTCCTAAATTCTAAATATGTGAACTCTATACCAGTTATCGAACAGATCTTAAGTGAGAAGATGATACTTTCAGACACAGAGATAATGGAACTCATCGAAGAAGGTTCGATGGATATCGAGGGTTTTAAAGAAGATAATCTGACACCTAACGGATATGATCTAAGCATCGCTGAAGTGTCAGTGGAGGGAAGGAGAACTCAATCATCTGGCAAAGCTGTTATTCCCGCTGGGACCTGGTTCGCTGTATCTACAGAAGAATACGTGAAGTTTCCCAAAGACATCGCCGGGGAATTATGGATCAGAACGACATGGGCGAGACAGGGTATTTTGGCTTCCTTCGGTATGATAGATGCCGGTTTCGAGGGAAATCTAACTTTGAGCGCTTTCAACACCCATAAAGAGGTCGAGATATCCGTTGGAGACACCTTCGCCCAGATGGTGTTCCATAAGTTGTCTAGGGGTAGCGAAAAGGATTATTCTGAGAGATCTGGTAACTATCAGGGCCAGCGAGGAGTTAACCTTTAAGATCATTTATAGTGAGTTCGAACGTCATATTTTTAAACCAAGGGAGTTTATGCCCTATCCATGACGATCGAGATCGATGGTGAATCCTTAGATGTTGAGAAGGTCTACCGAGTGTCAAGAAAGATGGAGAAGGTGAAGATCGGTGAGCAATGCAGGGCCAAGATCGAAGATTCTCGAAAGATAGTAGAATATGTTTTGGATGAGGGGGATACCGTTTACGGCATAAACACCGGATTCGGTGAACTTGCCAACGTTACCATAGACAAAGAGAAAACGGAGGAGCTTCAGGTCAACCTTGTCAGGAGCCATGCCACTGGAGTCGGAGAACCACTGGATACCGATGTTGTCAGAGGAACCATGCTGCTACGGGCCAATACACTTTCTAAAGGATACAGTGGCGTGAGAGTCGAACTAGTGGAGACCCTAGTAGATATGATAAACAAAGGTGTTCATCCCGTTATACCTGCAAAAGGAAGCGTAGGAGCTTCTGGTGATCTAGCCCCGCTTGCTCACATGTCTCTGGTGATCATCGGGGAAGGTGAGGCGGAGTATGATGGTGAAATGATGAACGGTAGAGATGCCATGAAAGAAGCCGGCATCGAACCCGTCAGCTTGAAAGCAAAAGAGGGGCTTGCACTTCTGAACGGCACTCAAGTTATGACTTCTATTGGTGCTTTGGCTGTGAGAGATGCGAAGAAACTGCTGAAGGCAGCCCAGATAGCTGGTGCCATGAGTTTAGAAGCGTTGATGGGGACTTCATCAGCATTCGACGAGAGGATACATGCGGTCAGGCCGCATCTAGGTCAGATGAAGTGTGCCGAGAACCTTAGGAATTTGACTGCTGAGAGTAAGATAATCGAATCTCATAAGGGATGCGATAAAGTTCAAGACCCGTACACGTTGAGATGCATGCCGCAGGTTTACGGTGTTGCTAGGGACACTATCGAACACGTGGAAAAGGTGTTGACCATCGAGATGAATTCTGCCACGGATAATCCACTGGTGTTCTCCAACGGCGACGTGATATCAGGCGGAAACTTCCACGGCCAGCCAATAGCGACAGCTATGGATTCCTTCGGCAATGCGGTGGCAGAGATCGGAAATATCTCCGAGAGGACCACGGACAAGCTGATGTATGAGGAGGAGAGCGGACTGCCGCCTTTTTTGGCTACTGAACCGGGGCTGAATTCCGGGATGATGCTTGCACAGTACACGGCAGCTTCATTGGTTTCCGAGAATAAAGTATTAGCACATCCGGCAAGTGTAGATTCTATACCTACATCGGCTGGACAGGAAG
>JBNJFO010000128.1:0-4588 GCA_051746905.1 Thermoplasmatota archaeon | reverse complement strand
ATGTCCTTTACCTTTTCTAAGATCTCTGGGACCTCGATCTGTTCGCCTCCTTCCCAAGCGTACTTCGTATCACACCATTCGCATCTTAGATTGCATCCGGTTGTTCTGATGAAAGTTGTAGGTATACCGATCCTGCTTCCCTCACCCTGTATAGAGTGGAATATCTCGCAGATCTCCATAGATATAGATTATGCAGGTGGTATAATTAATCTGCGAAATCTCCAAAAGAATTATTTTATCGGTCTTATTTACTTCAAGTATGAAAGTCGGATTTCTGGTAAATCCCATAGCCGGGATGGGAGGTAGAGTAGGTCTGAAAGGGACCGACGGAGTATATAAAAAAGCGGTTGAACTCGGTGCAGAACCAGTGGCATCAGAACGGGCAAGGAAAGCTCTTGTAGAGATGCAGGGCGAGAACGAATGGTTCACCGCCGGTGGAGTCATGGGTGAGGATCTATTGAAAGAGATCAAACCGGATGAAGATATAGAAGTGGTTTATACCGTTCCAGAGGATGTAGGGAGTACAAAAGCTGAAGAGACACACGAAGCGGTCAGAAATTTCATCGAAAATGGTGTAGAGCTGATCGTTTTCTGTGGTGGCGACGGGACGGCTAGGGATATCTATGAGGAGGTGGATCAAGAACTCCCGATATTAGGTATCCCAGCGGGTGTCAAGATGTACAGCGGAGTGTTCGGTATCAATCCCCAAGCGAGTGCTCAACTCTTCAACGATTACGTTGAGGGCAACGCAGAGGTAGCTAAAGTTGAAGTGATGGATCTGGATGAAGATCGCTACCGCGAAGGTGAATGGGAGATAAAGTTACATGGAGAGGCCCTCAGCATCTACGAACCGACTTACATCCAGCTGGGAAAGCAGAGCTACAGATCCGTATCCGAAGATGAGATCAAGTACGACATAGGCAGTTATATAATCGAAGAGATGGAGCACTATCCGGAGCATCTATTCGTTCTAGGTCCAGGGTCCACAACTGCCGAGATACAGAAGATCTTGGATCTGGATCATACACTGCTGGGTGTAGATATTCTAAAAGATAAGAAGATCGTTTCTCTAGATGTTGCCGAGAAAGACATACTAGAGGCATCTGAAGATGCGGCAGGGATCAAGATAGTGGTCTCGATGATAGGCAACCAGGGGTTCTTCCTGGGGCGAGGGAATCAGCAGATCAGTCCGGAGGTAGTCAGGAGAGCCGGACTCAATAACATCTACATCCTAGCTACACCTACTAAATTGAAAAGAACGGAGCATCTGAGAGCTGACACTGGCGATACTGAACTCGATGAAAAGATCAAAGAAAAGGGATATATGAAAGTAGTTCAGGGTTTCAGAGAATATAAACTGGTCAAGGTGCAGACTTGATAGATCTAGAAAATCAAAACTAAAAAAATTTACTTTCGATACCCTTCAGTTTTGATAGGGAACACCAATCCGATAATCAACAACACCACCGCTCCGAAGAAGAATGCATAAGATATACCGAAATTATCAGCAAAGTATCCAAGTGCCGGTGCTATGAATATACCGACGATCGAACGCATCTGATTATGGGTGCTGAGGATAGTAGCTCTCTTTTCTGGTGTGATATGGTCACCTAGATAACCTACCACCATCGGTTTTCTCAGGTTGTAAAGGGTGAAGAAAAAGAAGAATGCTAATATAGAGAAAAGGACGATATCCAGTTCCAGGAAGATGCCAACTGCGAAGAAAGCCAGAGCTAGAATAAAATACAGTATATTCAGAGCTTTACCCATATTCCCGACTTTCCGCATAAGGTCCGCTGATTTTCTAGATGAAACGAAACTGTTCATATAAACGAAGAAATAAACCACCCCCACCAATATAGCGGTTCTCTGCTCTATGTTTCCAACGAACAAGAGTATAGGAAGGGAGAGGGCGAAGACTTCTACTATCGGTGAAAGATAATCCTTCGAGATCTTGAAAAATGAATCATAGACCGAAGCGTTGGTAACCATCCTCAAAAGACCGGGCCGGTGGATCAACTGGTGCATGCTCTCTTTAGTGTGGGTCCAGAAATCCTTGAAAGAGGTCTTCGATATCTCTCCGTCGAGCTCTTGTGGATAAGTTAACATCAAAATGAAGCCGAAAGAATAAGGTACGAGAGTGAAAAGGAATACGACATTATAGCTCTGCCAGAAAAATACTATAACTCCGGCTAGAACCGCTGAGATAGCAGAACCAAGTCGGGAAGCGGATCTTGTTTTACCGTAATACTCGACCTTCTTGTCTTCCATATCCTCCTCGTCCAGATGTTCCATGATCATGGATTTGTGGGTACCGGATCTGAGCGTTTCACCGATGGCAAATAGGAACATCGCCGGGATGAATATGTAGAAAGACGTGAAAACGTAAAAGACCGAGAACGAGACCATGTAAGAAGCGAAAGCTGTAGCCATCGCTCTTCTTCTGCCTGTTAGATCTGCGATGATCCCTGTAGGGACCTCCAAAAGAAGGACGGATACCTCTCTTATAGATATCAGTATACCTATCTGGAAGAAAGACAGCCCGTTGGCCAGGAAGAATAGATAAAGGAACGGCTCGAAGAATCTAAGGTTCTTCAAGAAACCGTAAGCTGAGAATTTGAACAGCATCTTCTTCTTGTAGTCCCACATCGGATTTTAAACTCAATCGATAGATATAAAATTAATGTTCGTCCCGGGGGATATCCGATATCAAAAATTCATATGCCTTGATGAATAACAAAACCCATGCACCACCTAAAAGGTATCCACCAACGACGTCAGTGATATAGTGGACACCTAAAAAGAGGCGAGAGAGACCGACTAGAGCTGTTGCAGTGATACATGACACCATGAGTATTTTGAACCATAATTTATCTTCTTCTATGATATACCGGGATAAAAACAGGTAGGAACCTATGAAAAAGGTGAATGATGATATGGTATGACCGCTTGGATAACTGTAGTTAGCAACTTCTAAAAGAGCGATCTCGGGCCTTGGTCTAGCGAATACCATCTTTGTTACATCGATCAAAGGTACGATACCGATCATCATCGAAAGGAATACACTTGGCAGGATTTTTTTACCATGCAATAGAAGGAAGAAAAGAACTAACAATGTGCCAGGAACGAGGAAGATAAGATCCCCCATCTGCGTTATGATGAACATAGATGTAAAAAGAGCACCTTCCGTCAGAGAAGATATTGCCGTGATGGCTTTACTATCGAATGGCTGGGTTAGATCAAAATAAACTAAAAAAGTTACTACTATGAAAAACGATAAAAGGATCAAGAATACTGTAAATTCATCATGAAGTTTCATCCGATCAAAGAAACGTTCGTCTTCATCCATCCCTACATCTCACCTCTATAGGTGGTCTTTCATTCCCACTTGATATCATAGATGCAGGCTTTTCTATCTTTATCGAATTCTAATGTTTTTTCGATTTTACCATCAGATCCAGTGAAATCTAGTACGGCCTGTATGCGCCCATGGTAAGATTCAGCCCACAGCCTCGCGCAGAGCTCATCTTCAGCGTTAATTTCCATAGTTACTTTGATATGCTTATCTCCCATCCTCTCGCTCTTTATATCACCAACCACGTACTGTTCTTTTTGCCTTTTGACCGTGGAAAATATTTCTGAAGGATTTTTTCCCTGGAAGACAGTTTTCCACCGCACATCGTCCTTTATCATCCCGTACCCCATCCTGTAGAATTGGGATGGATCTTTCTCCATTACCTCTTCGTACATCTCTTTTAACAATCGGCAGTATTCGGAGAAAGGAAACCATTTAACCACCGGATAATTCTCCCTATCGAAACTTAGTTTTTCTAACCCCATCTTCCCACTTTTTTTCTCTAAGTAATCGAAGGTCTTCTCGAAGAGATCTCCCTTGATCTTCTCGTTCATAAGATATGTAGAACATTCGCACCTTTTAAATTTGCGGAATAAAAAGAGGTGATCACTTAGATAAATTATATAGCATCCCTTGAACATGGAAAATACATCGGTGAAGGATGATGACGAAATTAGTGTGTAAGAAGTGTATGAAAGTCCACGATGTAGAAGATACTGAGATATGCCCGCACTGTGGATCAGACGGTAATACCTACGATTTCAGCAACAGTGAAGAGAAGCTAGAAAGGGAAGTAGAGAAGGTCAAAGAGGAACGTAAAGAAAACGGTTTGGAGGGTCTAGTCGGTGATCTGGAAGCGGTGATCATCAATACTGAAATAGATAAACATAAAGCCGCTGTTGAGGAATATCTTCGTTATACTGGCCTGGAGCATGAAATATCTTTTGAAAACAAAGGATCGACAACATCCGTACTGCGAACAAGGGGTTCCGCAGATTTCCTCATAACCTCTAGAAAAGAAGACGATAACCCTTTCATAGATCTCAACGATAGGCCGAAGTCCAGACATCTACCCAACACAAGACTAGAAACATTGGTGTTCGCTTGTGATGATCTTCAAGAATACGTGCAGATACAGAAAGAGAGAGGAGTGAATTTTATGACAAACTCCATCCAGGAAACAAAAAATCACAGATTCATCCAGACGATACCTTCGACTTATACAGGAAATTC
>JBNJFO010000127.1:0-4692 GCA_051746905.1 Thermoplasmatota archaeon | reverse complement strand
CATGTGACGAAGTCAATATCCCCTGACCACCAACACCTACGATCTCTATGTATGCTCTGTTCATTCTTCTCCCTCCTGTTTGATGGCATCGAAGGGACAGACTTGAGCACACTGTCCGCATCCTACACACTGCGTCTCATCGATCATGACTTTGTCACCTTCTCTGACCAGTGCTATGCAGCCGAGTTGATTGGTACAAACATGGCACTGGGTACAGTCCTCTTGATCCACCTGATATTGTGGCCAGCTGACTTTCCTTTGTTCTATGAGAGCACAGGGATGTTTTGGAACTACTACGGATATCCCGTCGTGTTCCATAGCTCTCTTGAATATGTCGATGGTCTCCTCGATATTATACGGATCCACCGTCTCAACGAAATCGATACCGGCTCCTTTCGCTAGTTCTTCGATAGAAACCATCGGAGATGGATCGCCCATGCCTGTTTTTCCCGTACCTGGGTGAGGCTGATGCCCTGTCATGGCTGTTGTCCTATTATCCATGATAACGTAAACGAAATCGTGCTGGTTGTAATGGCCACTGACAAGTCCAGGCAATCCAGAATGGAAGAAAGTAGAATCTCCCAAAAAGGCGAACACCTGTTGGTCGGTGTGTTTAGAAAAGCCGCCTGCAGCTCCTACGCTGGAGCCCATGCAGAGAAGATAATCCGCCGTGTTCAACGGGTCTTGGATGCCTAAGGTGTAACAGCCGATATCGCTCGAATAGACGGCTCCTTCCTTGCCCACGGCTTTTTTGACCGCGTAATATGTAGCTCTATGAGGACAACCTGGACATAAAGAGGGTGGCCTCGAAGGAAGTTCGTATTCTTTTGGCTCTAAATGTTCTTCTTCTTTATCCACCTTTACCAGATCGCTCAGCGCATCTCTAACTATATCGGGATTGTATTCGTATAATCTTGAAAAATGGCCAGTGTGCTTTCCATATATCTCTAGATCGGGATTAACGTCCTTCGCCAGAGCGGTGACCTTATCTTCAAGGAAAGGCTCTAATTCTTCGACCACGAGCAATCGGTCAGCATCTTCTATGAAATCCGATACAGTCTCTTTTGGGAAAGGGTTGGTCATGCCCAGTTTGAGGATCGATATCGGTAAATCTTGGGTCTCTTTTAATTCGTGAACATAATTATACCCTGCCCCTGAAGAGATGACTTTTAGTTCTGGATCTTCAGTTTCCACGATCTCGGTGTATCCGGAACTTTCCGAGGTTTTCTCCGCCTTCTCCATCTGCCCTAACAATCTTGGATGGTTCTTCACAGCGTTCTGTGGAACACAGACGAACCTGGCCGGGTCCTTTTCGAAGTGGCTTTTTGTACGAATCTTCCTTTTATCTCCGAATTCGACAACGCCTCTGGCGTGATTAACTCTAGTGGTCGTTCTGATCAAAACCGGTAGTTCCAATTCCTCAGAAAGATCGAAGGCGTACTTCGTCATGTCTTTAGCTTCCTGGGGCGTAGTGGGTTCGAGCATAGGGATATTACCTAACTGTGAATAATACCTTGTATCCTGTTCGTTCTGGCTGGAGTGCATCGATGGATCTCCTGCAACTACGATCACAAGTCCGCCTCTGACACCTGAATACATCAAAGTCATCAACGCATCCGCTGCCACGTTTAGACCGACGTGTTTCATCCACGCCATAGACCTTACACCGGAAGCGGCTGCAGCCGCAGCGGTCTCCAAAGCAACTTTCTCATTAGAAGAGTACTCGAAGTAAGTTCCAGCATGCTTCGCTATCTTCTCGAAAGTGTTACCTATCTCGGAGGACGGTGTTCCCGGGTATGTAGACCCGTGACCCATACCCCCTTCTATAGCTCCTCTGACTATGGCTTCGTTGCCCAGTAGGAGCATCTCTTCGCCCTGTTCTCCATCTACTAATTCCTTCATCTGTGTCCCTCGCTTCTCTTTTATTCTTCAAATAGTTCCTCTTTGGTGAATTTTTCCTTCTTCAGGAGTTTATCCCATTCTCTATCCACGTTCTTCTGGATCTTTTCAACTTCTTCTTTCGGAAGGTGTCTGAACCTGCCCTGCAGTTTGAGATATTCTTTTACAGGTTTGATTTCTTTCTCCTTTGGCTTCTTGTATATGTTGTAGACACCGTTCTCTATCTCGTACAATGGGAAAACACGGCTCTCCACAGCTAATCTAGATAGTTTTATCGTGTGAGATGGATCGGATCTCCAACCTGTTGGACATGGGGCGTATATGTGTATGAACTTAGGCCCAGGGATCTCTTTCGCTTTCTTTATCTTCTCGATCATGAGTTCTGGATAACCGACGCTGACCGTAGCTGCATACGGAATTTCATGTGAATTCGCTATCTCCATCATGTTCTTCTTTGGCCGTTTCTTCCATTCTTTCTCTGTACCGACTGGAGTGGTCGTAGTCCATGCGCCGTATGGCGTTTCACCACTTCTCTGGATCCCCGTGTTCATGTAAGCCTCGTTATCGTACATGATCTGGATGGTGTCGGTTCCTCTTTCTAGAGCGCCTGAAAGTGCTTGGATGCCTATATCCGCAGTACCTCCGTCACCAGCGAAGCCGACCACCGTTATCTCTCTGGGATCAACGCCTTTAGCATCCAATGCGGCTCTTACACCTGAAGACGATGCACCTGTTGTTTCGAAAGCGGTGTACAGTAAAGGTATATCTAAATTCCTAGAGGGATAGACTCCCGGTATCACAGCCCAACAGCAAGCAGGTATATTGATTATCGAATCTTCACCGACTGCTTTGAGCACATACCTCATGGCGTGTGCTGCACCACAACCTGGACAAGCTGTCGTTCCTTTCCTCATCAGTTCTTTCTCTGGTATCTTAGCCATAGTTATCGCCTCCATCTTTCTTGATTGATCTTAAGGTCGACCCATTCGATCTCCTTATCAAGGCCTTTATCTTGCAGAGAGATAGCGTCTTCCATTATATTTTTCAGTATCTTCGGTGTAAGATCTCTACCACCGAGTCCGACTATGTAATTTTTAACTATAGGATCAAGGTGTCCGTATATGGCGTCTTTGATCTCTCTCGCCGTGTCACCACCATGACCGAATGTGCAGCTTCTATCGAGTACACCAACCACATTCACATCCTTCAACAGTTCTCTGAATTTCTCTACTGGGAACGGTCTGAATGTTCTGAGTCTAGCCAATCCTATGTTGTATCCTTCGTCGCGTAGTTCATCTATGACATCTTTAGAAGTGCTGGATATGGATCCCATGGTCACTATCAGAACATCGACTCCGTCAGTTTTGTATTCCTCGATAAGTCCGCCTGGGTTTCTGCCGAAAACTTCTTCGAATTCCTTGCTGACTTCCTCGACCTTATCGGTCACATTATTCATGGCCTCATCTATCTTCTTTCTGAAGTCCATGTATATGTCTGGCATGCCAAGGGAACCGAAACCGAGCGGTTGATCGACATCTAATTTGTAATCTGGATCGTAGGAGGGTAAGAAATCGTCGACCAATTCCTGATCATATATCTCTACTGGCTCCTTTGTGTGACTGAGTATGAAAGCATCTTCCACTATCATGCCTGGAAGCATTATATCTTCGTCCTCGCAGATCTTGTAAGCACATATTATGCTGTCCAAGACCTCTTGATTGTTTTCACAGAAGAACTGGATCTGACCGGTACCTTTCTGGGCCAGTGTATCCTGATGGTCGGCCCAAACACTCCACGGAGGCCCCATGGCTCTGTTCACGTTAGTCATGACTACGGGCAACCTCGCTCCAGATGCCCACATCAAAAGCTCGTGCATCAGCGCTAACCCATGGGCCGATGTGGCTGTGTAAGCTCTCGCGCCGGTGTTAGAAGCTGCGATACTAGCCGCCATGGCCGAATGTTCGCTTTCTACCTTCGTGAATTCAGCGTCCATCTCACCGGTTGAAACCAAATCAGCTATCTTCTCGACGACCTCGGTTTGAGGAGTGATCGGATAAGCCGCCACTACTTCTACTCTTGAAAGTTTAGCACCGTAAGCCGATGCGTAATTGCCAGATACTATCTTATATTCAGACATAGTCTTCCTCCTTTTTCATCTCGATTGCATCTACGGGACATTCTTCAGCACATATCCCACATCCCTTGCAGAAATCATAGTCAACTTCAGCCCCGTCTTCTTTCACGTGTATCGATACATCTGGGCAGAATTTCCAACAGATGCCGCATTTGATGCATTTTTCTTTATCTACTATCGGTCTTAACGTTCTCCAGCTTCCAGTTTTATTCATCTGGTCCGAGGGGCAGTCACAGATAACCGTCCTGGGCAGGTCCTTATGGTCCTTTGGATCCTCAACTATCCTAAAAGTTTCTTCTTCAGTCTCTTCACTCATCATCTCCACCTCTTACTTTTTCATAAGCTTCTTCAGTGGCCTTGGCGTTCTCCTCCTGTTTTGCAGGAGCGTTTTTACGCACGACATCCACCAAAGTTTCGATTTCCACTATTCCTGTAGCTTTACATATCGCTCCCAGTATGGCAGTGTTCACTATCGGAGCCACTTCGGAACCCAAGCCATGTTTGACTGCTATCTTGCTTGCATCGACCGTGTAGATGGGATTATCTACCCCAAGATCCACCTCTTCCGGAGCTTTACCAGTGTTTAGTATAACCTTCCCCTCGGGTGTGATACCCTCTGTTACATCGACTGCATCCAAAAGAGCCATGTCCATCACTAT
>JBNJFO010000126.1:0-4737 GCA_051746905.1 Thermoplasmatota archaeon | reverse complement strand
TCACTCCGGAGGCTCCGAACCGACCACCATCCACCTACCGGTAACTTGATCGTACTTGAACTCGCCCCTGTAAACTACTGGCCTACCCCTTATCAACGTGTTATTCTCTGTATGATCGTACTGATACACCTTGTTGGCCAGTGAACTGTATCCTGTATCATTACCTTCCTCCAACGGGCATATCTCGAAATAAGTGATATTTTCCCATCCTTCCACGCTCTCAACTTCCCCTCTAACTTTTACGTTCATCCCTTCGTACCACTCCGGATTCTGTAGAAGGGAGTCGATGGGAGTAAAACTCGAATAAGCTCTTTCCTTTATCTGCAGGTCTCCAACTCCCGAGACCTTCAGGTTGATATCTCCCTGGTAGGATTCTACCCTACCCTTGACCCATATATCCGCCCCAGGTCTGATCTCTTCTTTCTGGTCAACGGCCTTGATAACATTTTCATCTACGTAGGCATCTAAAGAAGCAGTCTCTCCTTCATCCTTCAACGATATATGATACGTACCCGAGATCTTATCAGCCTGAGATATGGTTCCAGATGTCTCAACGAGCGCACCTACGTCCTCCTGTCCTATCTCTGAGATACTGATCTCTTCAGCATCCTGACTGGCCGAATAAACGTATAAAGAAGCCGTACCTACGAGCGCTACGATAACCGCTACTGTGACTATCTGTTTCTTCTCCATCCCGGGTTCATCCCTCGATCAACCTGGTGAGTTTCTTCTCTAAAACTTCGACTGGTATATCTGACACGGTCACTTTTGTAGTCCTGCCCTTACCCGTCGATACCGTCTTTGTATCCAGTAACCCCTTGTCCGATAGAGATTTCAAGTATTTCCAAAACTGTGTGTGGCCCAGTGTTTTCTTTCCATGGGTTTCGGCCATAACCTTGTACTGTTCTTCCAGATCTCCAGTTGTCGTGAATGCTTCATCCCTCAGTTTCTGAGTAGCAGCTAAAAGGATGATCCGCTCCTGCCCATTCAGCTCTTTTAACCTGTTCTCGGTCAGGAATGGATCCACTTCGGCTTTAGCCGTCCTGATATCTTCAGCGGAGATAGAATCTCTACCTTTCTCCTCAGCCAATAAGCCGGATTTCTCCATGATCTCTATACCGAAACGAGCGTCTCCTCTCTTCCCAGCGATCTCGGATATCAGTCTCAACTCTTCATCGTGTAGGGCATCCGGGTACAAAGCCATCCTGGCCCTTGCACCTAATATGTCGTAAAGTTCGTCGGCGGAATACCTGGGAAAACGGATCCTGTTGCTCCTCTTGAACGTGCTGAGAGCCCCCTCTTCCATCAACTCGAGAGCGTTCTTCTGTGATATCAAGAACAGCGAAACGTTGCACTGAGGCGTAAGTTCTTCGTCATCAAATCTTGATAATAGATATATCAATTCTGAGCCTTCCTTCTTGATGAGATGATCCACTTCGTCCAGCACGACTATCAGATGGGTCTTCTCCTGTTTGATGTGCTTCCGAAGTATCTCCATCATCTCTCCCACGGAGAAACCCCTGTCGGGGAAGCCCTTATCGAACTTCTTAACGATCTTCAGAACGGCGGAACTGTTGTTGTTCCTCTTCCTGCAGTTCACGAAGGCATAATCTACGCTCTTGTCTTTCTCAGCGGCCCACCCCTTGAAATCGATACAGAACCTTTTGGCAGTGGCGGTCTTTCCAGTACCCACGTTACCCTGAAGGAAAACATTCTGGGATACGTTCGATTCTACAACACCCCTGAAAAGGGTGAACAACCGTTTTATCTGTTCATCCCTGTTGGGAAGCTCCTTGGGAACGTAATCGAAGGAGAGTTTCTGATGGTCTTCGATTATCCTGCCGGTGATGTTTTCGAAAGGCATCTGTATCTCTCTTTATCTAATCCAGTCCTGCTCCGCAGCTCTTGCAGTATTTAGCGTCGAGCTCGTTCTTCTCGTTGCAGATCGGACATTTCTTGTAATCCAAGTCTTCCTCTTCCTCAGACTCCTCTTCAGGTTCTTCCTCAATCTCTTCTTCTTCACCCTCTTCTTCGGTTTCCTCGTGTTCTTCTTCCTCCCTTTGTTCCTCTTCTTCCTCTAATTCTTCTTCTGCTTCGAGATCTTCATCTTCTATCTCTTCCTTGCTTCTTGGTATCACGGAATCTGTTATGGTCACTCTGTTCCCTGCTGAAAGTCCACCTGCGTACTCGATACTTCCTTCGACTTTGACACCGTCTTCCAATTCAACATTCCCTAAGGCGGTGACATCAGCCACCTGTGAATTCTTTTTTATGGTCACGTCTTTCTGGCTCTCTATATCTGCTGAGTTAACATCTTCTGATATTATAACACCGTTGCCTTTTATCATACCACTGACCATACATCCAGAACCGACCTCGACAGCCCCCTCTTCTGAGATCAAGTCCCCTTCCACTTGGCAGTTCTGACCTATAACGATATCGGACTCAGCTCGAATCGTACCCGATATGATAACGCTGTCCTCGAGCGTTACCGATTCACTGCATTGTATATCTCCGTGCACTTCTGAGTTGGATCTCAGTACCAATTCATCACCCGACTTGATGGCCATGCCTCCTACTCCTTCTGGTCCCTCTCTTTGTTCGAGGTCTTCCATCAATCTTTTATTTTCTTCGTTCAGCTCTTCTATCTGGTTTTCTAGAGCTATGTTTTCGTCTTCCAGCTCTTCGATGAGTTCGTCCTTTTCTGCAGCGATGTCCTCGGTTTTTCCCTTGCTCTTCAACCTGGACTTGAGATCCTCGATCTTCTTCTCTTTTTTACCGAGCAGTTTTCTCTTATCATCTAATATCTTTCTTTTCTCCAGCTTGAGTTTTTTGACTTCCTTCTTAAGTCTGACCCTCTCCTTCTTCAACCTGCTGATGTTCGCTTGATACTTCTCCATGCGTTTCCTAATCTTCTCTTTTGCAGAATTGGCCATCTTAGTCTCCTCTTTGGTGAATTAAAACTTGAAGTATATTTAATATTTATCGTGGCTCGAATTTAGATCTCCTCGTGAGACCAAACATCTAGATCGAAGTTTTCTATGACACCCTCTAGACGTTCGAATTCGATAACTGCGAACAACACACCCTTCTTTGAGAACCGTCTTAGGTTCTTCGCTATAACTTCTTCTCTGTGCTCCTCAAGCTCCTTATAACCAGCCAATCTGTTTATTATCCTATCCCACTTGAGGGCGAATTTACGCGGATCCTTCGCATCCACTTTCTTTTTCACGAGCCGCTTCTCTCTGAAAGACTGCATGAGCCAGTTTGTCCCGCTGACGTGCTCGCAGTAAGCCATGGTGTAATGCTCGTCGTCCATGTCCAATCCTTTGATCTCTTTATCATTACCTTGACAGTATCTCAACAGCGAGATATACGACGGAGGAGGTATCTCGACCTGACCGAACTTCTCTAGGTTCCTAGCATACGCTATCTCAGGTGTTGTCAATTGGTACTCTTCACTATCATCTTCTTTCGTATATTCCTCCAGAGCTTTCAATTCTTCTCTAGATATCGGAAGCGCACCTATATCGAAATCGATCTCTTCTACGATCTTCCCGATCCTATCTCCTTCGGAAACAAGTCCTTTGACTATCCCGACCATAAGTATAGTAAAATCGTCACCGTTGGTCAATTTGTGCAATCACTTTGCCTCCTTTCTCTCCTTCAGCAGCTCCTTGATAGCCTCTTTAGAATCTATACCCGTGAGTTCGGACATATCGATAAGCGGGGTTCCCTCGAGGTTCACCCTGGTGTACCTCTTCTTCAAAAAGATGACGGATTCTTTTTCGGTGATGTGAGATAGATCGGAGACTATCTTGGCTTTCTTCTTGAGGTTCTGGTTCTCCTCGGAACCTATACCGCTGAGAAGTATCGTTTTCTCATCAGAAGTCACCGCTTCGAAGGGGCACCTACACGTAGGTACTATCCTGTATCCCATGGAAAGAAGCGATTCGAATATAGATTTGCTGTAGCCGGTGAACTGTTCCAGCGATTCCAGGGATTCTTCGATCTCTTCATCGTACTCCAGCGGATTGAGCGGAAGTATCAGTTCTTCACCGAGGAACTCCTCCAATCTAAGCGCGATCTCCAGGTCGGCTCCCATACCCTGTTCGTACTTCTGGATAGCCTTTCTAGAGACCCCGGCGATCTTCGCCAATTTCGAGAGCGATATCCTGTTATCCTCTCTAACTTTCTTCAATAGTTCAGAATCAAGATCAACGTAGAAACCGCCCGGTGCCGAGAATACGTAGGGTGGAACCCCTTCTATCAGCATATCTCTGAGGGTATCCACGGATATAAGCGGTAGCCCCCTTCGGGAATAGATCACGCCCTTTTTCAACTTCCTTCTGCCGCCCTTCACCGCGATGAGAAGACTTGAACCGTTCAAAGCGTTGCTCAGGACCTTCAACTCTGTAGCGTTCTTGGACCTGGAACTGTCCGCGTTCATGAGAGCTCTTATTATCAGGAGCGAATCGTCCTTACGGGCGATCACGTCGAAACTAATACCTGGTTCGTAATGTCTCTCTGAAAGATAAAAACCCGCCTTCGCGAGGATATCCCTGATCTCCTCGATCAACTGGAGCCTGTTCATCAGTAGTGAAATTAGCTATCACTTCTATATAAATATAACCCTGTCTCAATAGGAGAAACCAATAAAATACCCCTTTCATATCTATAATCGATAATATGACTGAATCACTCTACATGGAAGATATCGACAGCAACTACATAAAA
>JBNJFO010000125.1:0-4780 GCA_051746905.1 Thermoplasmatota archaeon | reverse complement strand
TATCACCGGAGCGGTAGCTTCCAATTACCAAAGAGAAAGGATCGAAAAGATGGCGGACACGTTAGAGATTGAAGTTTTTTCACCGCTTTGGAACATGGACCAATACGATCTAGTCGAAGAGTTGTTAGAAGAAGGTTTCCAGACCATGATCGTGAGTGTGGCTGCTATGGGCCTAGACGATTCTTGGTTGGGCAGGAAGATAGACGTAGAATGTATCTCAGATCTAAAAGCCCTCCATGAAAAATATAGGATCAACATCGCAGGGGAAGGGGGGGAATACGAAAGTCTGGTTCTGGATGGACCTATGTATGATTATGGTTTTAAGGTCGTCGAGGCAAAGAAAGTATGGGACGGTCAGCGAGGGACTTACGATATCTTGAAAATAGAAAAGAAATAAATCCTCCTTTACCCTCTTGTATTTCAGATAAGATGACTAAAATTGACGACGATTTTGAAAAATTTGAACAGGAAATATTCGATACGTTGATGGAAAGGAACCCACATTTTGCAACGCATCTTGGAATTCATAAATATGATCACAAACTCCCAGATGGGTCTAAACAAAAGCATCTCGGAGATATCGAGATGATGAAGGATGCTTTGAAAGAGCTGAAAGGATTCGGCGATGAAGAACTATCAGAAGATAATAGGATGGCTAAAAAGGTCGGGGTCCATTTAATAGAACTGCTCATATTCGAAGATGAAGAACTCGAACAATGGAAAAAATCACCTTCCGTTCCCGATATTATTGGGTCGAGTATATTTCCACTTATAAAAAGGGATTTTGCACCTTTCGAGGAAAGATTTGAAGACATAAAGAAGAGGGTAGAGGGTGTACCAGAATTCATAGAACAATCTAAAACAGCACTGACGGAACCGATCAGACTGTGGGTGGATATGGCCATAGAGTCCTCAGAAAGGATACCGATGCTTTTCAAGATGGTGATGATGATCGCCCACGAGAAAGGTGTAGAGGATGAAAAACTCGAAGGATTCGAAAAAGCCATGGACCGTGCTGACGAAGCTCTAGAGGGTTACGTTGATTGGCTCACGGATAAACGAGTCGAGGCCGGTGATGATTTCACCATAGGCGAAGAAAAATTTGAAAAATTACTTAAGAAACGCAAGATCCCTTATCAGCAAGAAGAGATATTGGATCTAGGGAAAAAGTACCTCGTCGAGTGTAAAGAAGATATGAAGAAATATGCCGATATGATCGACGAAGATAAGGCTATAGAAGAAGTTCTAGAAGATATTTTGTCACAGACTCCGGATGATTTCGAAGAAGCAAAAAAGTGGTATGAAGAGGGTCTTCAGGATGCGAAAAATTTCGTCATCGATAACGATCTTTGCACTATACCTGAGAATGAAGAGATCGAAGTCACTGAAACTCCCGATTATCTCAGGCACATAATACCGTTCGCTGCATATATGGGGCCGGCGAAATTCGAAGAGAAAAGGAAGGGCATTTATCTGGTAACACGACCCTCGAACGAGAAAGCGTGGGAAAATATGGCTTACTGGGATGTTAGGAACACCACGGTACATGAAGGCTATCCTGGACATCATCTTCAGTTATCCGCAGCCCTTACTCAAAACGACGTTTTTGTTATGTTCTCCCATGCCATAGAGACCATCGAAGGGTGGGCTCATTATTGTGAAGAGATGATGAAAGACCACGGATTCGACGATGAACCAGAAGCTAGACTATTACAGAATAAGGACCTAGTATGGCGGGCTGCGAGGATAATCGTTGATGTCAAATTGAGTACAGGCAAGATGAGCTTCGAAGATGCCGTCAACTTCATGAAGGATGAAGTAGGTATGAGAGATGAAGCCGCTGTCGCGGAAGTAAAAAGATACACCCAGCATCCGGGCTATCAACTGAGCTACCTGTTGGGAAAACACATGATAAAAGACCTTAGAGAAGATGTTAAAGAAGAGATGGGGGATGAATTCAACGAAAAATTCTTCCACGACACCATACTTTACGCTGGAAGTCTACCTTTGGTATATATCAGAGACTTATTCGATAAAGATCGATAATAAGATAGAAAAATAAGATTGTGAATGGGTTTAAATCTGGTATGGGAAGAGGGGTTCCGAACTCGTATCAGAGTTTTCCTTCTTCTCTACCGATATCCCAAGGATTCATCGTTTTGACCTCTGGATTTTGCTCTATCTCTCCTTTGTAGAACTCCGTCTCTACTTTTAGAGATTCGTAATGACCCCATTCCATCAAGGCTAGATATTCGAAGATATCTCTGTACATATCATGTTCTTCAGCCAGATATTTGTAGATCTCATAAGCGTTCAATTCGTTCTGCCTTGCCCACTCGAGAGATTGGACCATATTCTCCGCGGTATTTACGTCGATCTCTTCCTCGTGTGGCGGGAGATCCTTACCTTCTGGATGTTCGATGTCTCCTTTTCCGAACTCTTTATGATAGATCTTTTCGAGTTCTTCTCTGTGCATGATTTCATCTTTTGCTAAGCTCTTAAAGCGACCTTTTTGGAGTTCTCCAACGGCTGAGTCGGCGAAATTAAGATATGTCTTTCTAGAAGCAGATTCCGCTTCAATCGAGTAAGCTAATATCTCCTTTAAGGTTAGCGATTTTAATTCTTCTTTCATATTATCACTTATGTTGATTGGATACCCTATCCTCGTCTTATATGATTAGTTTATCATTGTATTTGCCTTCTATCATAAAGGAATTCCAAAAATCCATCGGGGCTTCTTTCTTTCATCTCTGGAGCCTGAGCAGTTCTACCTTCCAATAATTCCTTCTCCTTCTTTAGAGATTCAAAATGACCGTGCTCCATCACCGCTAGATATTTGAAAAGGGCTGCGTACTTTTCCTGATTTTCAGCTAGATAATCGTATATTTTGAACGCGTTCTTCTCGTTCTCCATCGCGGTGTTCAGTGTTTCCAAAAGACTACCTACAGTATCCACCTGGGCGTCTCCCTCGTGTGGTGGAAGACCTTCTTTTTCAGGAACAACGTAATCCTTGTCTCCGAAGAGCTTCTCATGCAGCCTTAAAAGTTCCTGTTTATGTATCGCTTCATCAGCTGCTAAACTCTGGAACCTGTGCTCCATCAATTCACTTACACCCTCTGAAATCTGGGTATAGAACTCCTTTGCTTTCTCCTCCGCACGTATCGAATACCCTAGGATTTCCTTGAAACTCAATTCATCTAATGTTTCATACATATTATCCACTCACTACATATTTAGAATCGATATCTTATAAATAATTATTCAATTTATTGATGATCAAAATTATCGAACACATACATTTACGAAGATCTTTGACAATATACATAAGTTATATATATTCCGAAGAACATATGCATGCGGGTGCAAGTATGGAAGAATATGCAAATTTTGGTCTCGAACAGCTCGAGAAGAGCGACGTGAGTTATGGTGACATCAGATTTTCGGATATAGGTCAAGAAGTGATCGTAGTCAAAAATGGATCTGTTGAGAGCATCAAAGATTCGAAAAGTAAAGGATACGGGATAAGAGTGATAGACGGTGGTTGGGGTTTCGCCTCCTCATCAGATATATCAAAAGATGGGATAAAGAAAACTGTGGAGAGGGCTATAAAGATCGCGAGGGCATCTGCCAAAGCCTCGAACGAACCTAAGATGAAAGACATAGAGATATTCCAGGACGAATACAAGAATGATTACAAAAAAGATCCATTCAACGTTTCCACAGAAGAGAAACTAGAGATATTGACCGAAGCGGAGAAGAGGATGAGAGTTGACGATAAAGTGAAAGTTACCCAGGCCTCATTTAGGGCGTGGGACTTCGATAAGATATTCAAAAGCACTGAAGGTGCCGATATCCATCAGAAATTGATCCAGTGCGGCGGCGGTATCAGTGCGAACGCGACCGACGGCGAAGACGTCCAGAAGAGAAGTTATCCGAACTCGTTCGGCGGTGATTTCCATTCAGAAGGCTTCGAATTCTTTGAATCTCTTGATCTGATCGGAGAAGCAAAAAGAGTGGGGGAAGAAGCGGTTAAACTTCTAGATGCTGACCAGTGTCCATCTGGAAATATGGATATCATACTGGATACCTCTCAATTGGCACTCCAGATCCATGAAAGCTGTGGTCACCCCACCGAGCTCGATAGAGTTTTGGGGACGGAAGCCAGCTATGCCGGAACTAGTTTTTTGACTCCTGATAAACTGAATGAACTACGATACGGTTCAGATATCGTTCATCTCACTTCTGACGCAACGGCTGAGAACGGGTTGGGCACCTTTGGATATGACGACGAAGGCGTTAAAGCAAAAAAAGTAGACTTGGTCAAAGATGGTATTTTTGTGGGTTACCAAGCATCAAGGGAAGACGCTGCGCAAATCGATGTTCCAGTCAGTGGTAACATGAGAGCCGACGGTTGGCAGAATCTACCTATCGTAAGGATGACGAATATAGACCTAGAACCCGGTGATTGGTCAAGGAAGGAGATCATAGAAGACAGTAAAGAGGCGATATTGATGGACACCATCAAGAGCTGGAGTATCGACGATAAAAGGTTGAACTTCCAATTCGGAACCGAAGCGGGTTATCTTATCAAGAACGGCGAGATCAAAAAACTGATCAAGAATCCTACGTATACTGGCATAACATACAAATTCTGGAGAAACTGCGACGCCATAGCTGGAAAAGATGACTGGAAGATGCACGGGGTTCCGAACTGTGGTAAGGGCGAGCCGGCACAAACCATGAGAACGGGACACGGATGCGCACCGAGTCGGTTCAGAGA
>JBNJFO010000124.1:0-4865 GCA_051746905.1 Thermoplasmatota archaeon | reverse complement strand
GTAAGTACAGAGTACTTTAGGAGGGGGTTTTTCAGAGATGAGATGACCAAGGTCAGCTTCTACAAGCGCCTTCTTGACAGGCATGAAAGGCTCTAATTCGTCTGATAAACATTCTGACCGTATCGTGATGAGATCTTCATTGGAGCTTGTTTCAGAGAGACCACGAAAAAACTCATCCACAAGGGTCGTTTTACCGATGCCTATCTCTCCGGACAATATCACGGTTCTTCCCTGACTTGAGCAGACGGTTTCGTAACTTTCTTTTAGATGATCTAATTCCACATCTCTCCCTATCAAGCCAGGATCTGAATCATCGATATCTTCTTTCATGCCTTCTCTCTATCTCTACAGTATTTTTAGTGTATAAAAGCATTTTTAAAACATAACTACGATTTTCCAATATATACAAATATAAACAATCCATTGGGGCGGATGATGCGGAAGTACATCTCACTAGTGGGACGCGATTATTGGCCTCCTCTTAACAGTCTATGGTCTGTGCTGAAGGAGGGAGCTTTCCAACCAGAAGAATTAATGCTGTTGACTGAAGAAAGATACGAAAAAAGAGCCCAGCGTCTATCAGAGGATATGGGCACATTATTGAAGAACTACGGTATAACTCTAGATATAGATATCAAGACCGTGAAAGACGGCGATTTCAAAGGTGCTGGAGAGGAGGTAAAAAGAGCTATGAACGGTTATGATGAAGACACATTTACACTCGACATCTCCGGCGGTCGGAAACCACTGGTTGCTGGAGCCTTAATAAATCAAGGTCAGGATAATCTCGAGCACGTATTCTATCTCTACACAGCGGATCCCGAGAAGGCTAGAAAACCGTATCCCGAAATAAAAGGTCAACATCTCAAACTCATGGATTTCAAATCTCTCAATGGAGGTGAAAAGTGATGGAGATGGTCTTGGAGAAAGAAGAACTGATGGTGCTCCTCAACGAGATGGATACCAAGGATATCAAAACATTCACCGTTGAAGAACCTTACTTCGATACGAAGATGGTGGAGATCACTTCCAAGAACGGATCCTACGAAGTCAAGCTTTCGGGTAAAAGCCAGTTCCCGGATTACCCATCCAAAGAAGATTACTGGGACATCAAAGATATCCCCGATTTTTACGATTACAAAGAATGTTTGATCTCTTCAGGATTGGTGAAATTCGATAACTGGAACAAATTCACGGACTGGATAGATTACCTCTATAGAAGCCAGACAGATCCCACCGTATCAAGCCGTTCGGTTTTTCTATCTATAGATACGAACATGGCCTATCACCGTTTGATAAGCCGTCGTTTTCCGATCCAGAACGGCAGCAAGAAGATCTACGCATCTGATTTCGATTACCTTCTCAGTTCTATAGTGGAGAGTGAGATAGACCATCACATCCGAGCAAAATATGGTAATTCGGACCTCAAGATGATGAGTTTATACACGAAGATAGGCGATATAAGATACAACTTCAGGAACCGGGGAAAGCTGATGACCAGGAAGGCGAAGTTCGCCACACAGGAATTGAACTACCTGAGAGGCAAACTGAACGCCGCTAGGGTGAAAGGCACAGTTTCAAAAAAGGACGCCGAAAAGAACGACATGCACATCGTAGAGTCCTTAGAACAGTTCTCCTGGAGCAAGAACATAATCGCAGCACTGATATCTTCGGATAGGAACATGGGTAACCATGCTGAGAACTGCGAGATACCTTACTTCATCCTGGAATATCCCCACAGCATGAAAAGGAAGAACGTGGTCGGTACGAACATAATACTCAACCTACTTCACGACCTAGCACTGACCTTCGGTGCCATCAAGATACCGGAAGCCGAGACCACCCTGTTCGGTCTATGGGGTGGCAAGACAGATTCTGATTATGCCTCTGAAAGCGTAAAAGCCTGGATCAATCCGAATTCACCACTCCTAAAAGAGATGGACATAGATATGAAAGTTATCGAATCCCTGAAAGGTCCAGTTTGAATTTCTTGTGGATCATCCGTACTTGACCTTATTCTCTACATCTTTTTCCGAGTATTCGAAGGGGATCAATATCTCGCTTGCGACCCTATACAGATACTTTTCGTAGAACTGCTTGTCATAATATTCACCAGTTTCCCCCTCGATAGCGACCTTCATGTTAGGATCTTTAGAATCCCTTTTTGTGACCACATATTTGATCTTCTGGCCGGGCCGTACCCGTATACCCATATCTCTGTACTGCAAAAGTGCCGCTTTACTCTCGGTCATGTGAGCGTAGTCTTCAGCTTTTTTTGATACTGTTTTGGTGAAGAAGAGGTCGTTGAGGGGTGCTTTTCCACTTCTGATGGTTTGGAAGGCTGATCTCACTCTTTCTATAGCATCCGGTACCCCCTCCTCCTTCAACCCCTGGACATCTTTCACCTCGGCCATCTTCTCCAGCATCTCGTTCTGTATGGCCTTGAAAAACCTAGGCGTGTCTCTCCTTCTCATATGAACCCCTTTCGCTTCCAATTCACCGTTCAGTAGTCCATAATATCTGTTCGGCACTCCAACCTCTGGATCGGATCTGCTCGGCAGGAACACCACCCAGTCGTACTTTCCTTCTCTCTCGAGCACCATCCCCGTTTTCTCGTTCACTCTTTCGATCAGCTCGGACACTTTTTTATCATATCCATCCTCACCTTTGATCCAGAGCGAGTCTACGATACCGTGCATGACCTCGAAATCCATCTCCTGAGCGATATCCGCGGCACTCAACAGTATATCCCTGCCGTAGGCTGTTATGCTCTCGTGGACCTCTATGTTACTGAACCTGGCCTTCTTGTACCCCGTGTATCCGAAACAGGTGACCAGCAGCCATTTGAGAACACTGGATCGCTGGGAATACCTCTCCCCGCCGTTCTTCTTGGCCAGTTCTTTGTACCTCTGCCTTCTCTCTACGACCGGTCCCACCACTCTGGGTATCAACCCCTTCCTTCGTTCGCATACCTTGTAGCCCAGCTCAGGCACGGTGTGGTACTCGCTACACTTACATCCCAGCGTCTCTGGAGATAAGTTGTACTCACTGATTATCGAGGGGTACATGCTGGCGAAATCTAATTTATAGACGTCTTCGTGCACGCCTACTTTTGGTTCGAATATGTGTCCCCCTCGATCCGATAGTATCAGTTTCCTAGCGGTTTTGAATCTCTCGGTGATGTTCTCCTTCCACGGTATCAGGTACCCGTCCTTCATGGCCCTGGCGATCTCCATAGCATCGATGGCGCTGCCTGGACTCCTCCTGGCAACTCGCTGAAGAGGTATGCCGGAAAGGCGTGAGATATCGATCAACCCTTCCAGCCCTCCTTCTTTGTACATGAAAGAACTGCTCTTGTCGATGTGTATCCTACCTCTCAGGGTGTAGGAAGGCGGTTTGTAGAGAACCCGACCGTAGGAGTGATAAGTAGATCCACGCTTGAAAGGATGCATCTTCCTTTCTCGCCCGAGCTTCAGTTCGACGCCGTTCAATTCACCACGATGAGCTAGGTAAGGTATAATGAAGGTATCACCCTTCTCGGTTATTATCACGTCTGGATCGTATCTTTCCACCGATCTGTTCAATCCTTTTATGATCTCTTCCTCGTCTCCATGGATCTTTTCGTCCCCGAACTCAACAGACAGCAGTCGATGGTCTTTGCACGGCAGCCTATCAGAATCTATCTCGATATCTAGATGAACCGTACGCAGGTCTGGCAGTGAATAATTGATCATATCATCTCTTTCCAACCCGTGCCATCCTCCATCTTTTTCAACCAGGGAGAACGGTTTGATATCGTTATCTATCAAAAATCTCTGGTCCAACGGTATATCCACATCGAAAAAGCGATACTTCTCGTAACCCTCGAAGAAATCCAGCGCCCCTGCCTGTTTTCTCGGGTCGAAGACCTTTCCAGGAGACACACGCATGACCTCTTTTTCCTCGTTTTCGTAGATGCTGGTCTTCCTTTCGACCATATCCATCTGAAAGTCCATATCTGAGAATATCTCCTCTGCACGAGAATAATCTCCATCCGTGCTCCTGAGGAAGAAGACCGGATCGTAATCCTCCTCCACCTTGTAACAGCGTTTTTTAGTCCTGAGCCAGAGGGTCATCTTCCCCTTCTTCAGGTTCGGATAGACGTCCAATATCCACCCCTTCATCTTCTAACCTCCTTTCTAGACGGTCCAGTATCATCTGGTGTTCCAGCAGTATCGAGATGAAGACCGATTCCATGGGATCTACGTTGGCTTGATACTGGGCGGCGGAAGCGTGTTTCTTCGCCTCGGTCATGAGTTCGTCGAACTTCTCCCTCTCCTCCTTCCTCAGAGCTCGCCTGAACTTCTTCCACTCGGATATGATACTGTCAAGTTCCTGCCGGAACGTGGGTACGCTCTTTCCCACTCGATCCACCTCCGTGTCTTTTTGTGAACATCTCTGGATTTTCGTCGGTACAGGCACAGTAGATCTCTTGCTCTTCCACCAGCCTTCTTATCTTCTTGATGTATCGAGAACGCAGCCAGAGTGCTTCTTCCTGGTCGATATCGTCGTCCGAGAACCTGGAAGTGAACGCCACCAATCCCAGGAATATGACTCCATCTTCCTCACCATCCTCATCCACTTCCTTTTGGAGATCATCGACCATCTGGATGAGCTGATAGACGGTGAAACCCCTGCCGACGGTTATCCTCCCCAAGACATCCTTCTCTCCGTATCCATATCTCTTGCAAACCCTCACCATCCAGTATGGATCTATCCGGGCGCTTCCGTCGATTATCACAGCTCTTTCCCCCTCTTCACCCACCGTTCTCACTGCTAGGGTGGTCACTGGGTGGTGCTTGGCCGTGCGAAAACACCGGATGTTT
>JBNJFO010000123.1:0-4947 GCA_051746905.1 Thermoplasmatota archaeon | reverse complement strand
CAGAGACCTCTAGGGCTTCAGAAACAGTGAACGTTTTGCCTTCCCTAGCTAATCTATCTATCAACTTATTTCTCATTTACATACACTATCCTTAACAATTATGTTAATTTTGGTGTATACAATAAAGAGAATGCTAGGGATATAAATCTTTCCTAAATCTTCTTAAATCTATCAATTCAGGCACTCGCTTTCCGGGAATCTCGCATCTCTCCCCTTATCTGTTTGGGATTTTGATAATAATATCTCAGGGCCTCGAGCACTTCTTCAATATCCAACCGGTATTGATCCGCGATCTTTTCTAATGTCCAGCCTAGTTCCTGATAACTTTCTACGACATCGATAACCCTAACTCTAGTTCCAGCTATCCGGGGACAACGCAGGAATTGAACATTCCTGCTTTCGAGGGAATTGATAACAATTCCCGTGGATATTTCTAGAATTATATTCCAGATATCACAGGAAAGGTTTAAATTATTTCTCTAAGAATATCTCATTCACTCACACACCCAAAACATACCCCACTCTCATCCCGCCGACTCTATCCTCACAGCCACTAAGGGCTCGGTTCAGGTCGGGGGCAAACAAGAACCATTTCACTCTCAGACATTCTAATATTTAAAATGATATTTAAGTTTTTCAAAAATACAATGGAAGATGTACATTCTAATCCTGTAAAACCTCTTTATCCCTGAAATGTTCCTCAGACTCCTGTATCATCAGCCTATGGATCTCGTTCAGGATAAATCCACTGGTAACGAATATAGAACCCATTATGATGAACACTATCGTCAACAAACCCCATCCAACAGAAAGTACCTCATGTTGGGTCGCAGTCTGGATCACCATTATCCCAGTTATCAACCCGGCGATGTAAAATATAACTCCAGGGATACCAAGATAGATCAAAGGCCTCCTCTGGATAGTCAACCTAATTATCTTGTGCAAAACACCCAATCCATGTGCTAGAGGTCCTTTTGTGCTGCTGTTCTCAACATCATCATACCTGCAGGAGATCCTCGAAGACGTTATCTTCAAACCATTCTCGACCGCATCGGAGATCATCTCGGATTCGACTGTAAAATCATTTTGAGTGATCTCGATCTCCTCGATAGCTTTCCTGTTGAAAGCTCTAAAGCCGCTTTGGGTGTCCTTGGCTTCTTTCCCTCCAGGTGTTAGATAATCTAAAATGTTTTTACCTATCTTCCTGTAGAACGGCATCTCGGTCAAGTCACCCCATCTCGCTCCGACCACTAAGTCTGCACCGGGGTTCAACGTCGGTGATAGAACTTGTGGGATCTCGTAAGGATTGTGCTGACCATCACCATCTATCAGAACCATGAAATCGTAATCATTTTCTCTAGCATAATTGAAGATAGTCTTGATGGCAGCTCCTTTTCCGGCATTCTTACGATGCCGGATAACTTTAACACCGAGCTCTTTAGCGATCTCGGAAGTCTCATCAAGACTTCCATCATCAACTACCAGTATATCATCTACTACATCGACCTTCTTCGATTTATGTATAACTGAACCTATAGACAGCTCTTCGTTATAGGCCGGTATCCCCAGAAGAACCCTCTCGTCTTCTTTAGGGACATTATAGTCTTTCTGCAAGACTTTCGTGTTATCCATACTATTACCCTACTCTATCCTCTTGCTCGATTAAGCACTTAGTCTTTATATACTTTACTAATGTCTCATATATACTTTCCTACACTTTATCCTCACTTTGTTTGACTAACTCAACTTAAGAAAACATTTAGATAACCCATACCGATTAAAGTATGTGAATTTCAAAACTATATCGAACTTGCTCGAAAGGAAAAAACTCAACCTGTTAACACTCACATCCAGCGTATTCTTCCTTCTACTCACAGCCGCTAAAACCCACCTCGGAGCACCGGAAGCCTCGGTTTACTGGTACGCCTCGAATTTATACTGGACTTTTTGGCCAGGATTGGTTTTATCGATTGCAAGTATAATACTTTCAATACATAATAAACGAAAGTATCTCGGACTTATCAGCGTCCTCATACCCGTTTTCTATCTTTACACTCTCCCATCCTTAGTCCATGACATGCTGCCCGTTTTCGACGTTTACCATGTAATACCACAAGTCCTTGCAATAGTAGAAACAGGTCAATGGAACATGCAGATGACACCGTTCCCGGGATCACATATCTACCAAGCAGTCAGCGTGATTACGTTCGATATACACATCATGTCCTACGCAAGAATCTTCCCCACCATCCTCGCCTTCTCCATCGTTATCTTCATCTACACCATGGCGAGAAGGGTCTCAAAAAGGTGGGCACCCATGGCACCGTTAGTTTTCTTAGCTTTAAACTGGTACATGGAGTACCATCTCGCCAGACAACCATTTACTATCATGCTGTGGACCGCATTCTGGCTCGCACTTTTCATATTTATTGACAAAAAGATATACCGGGTCGGACTCACAGCCGCGTTGATACTAGTCGCACTGGTTCCGTCCCATCCAGGTATGCTGATAATAGTGTCTTTCAATATCCTTGCACTGACCGTGATCACCCTAGTCTCTTTAAAAGATAAAGTGGAATGGAATTATTTCAAACCCGTAATACCGATACTTATCGCCTTCACTGTAGTGGCATTTCTATTCTACACATCCGTACCCCCCGTCACCGAATACATGGATTCGATATATGAAGAATTCTGGGAAGGTTTAGAAAGCGGCGGATTCGAGATTTCACTCGGAGGACCGTCTGCCACCAGCTTTCAGTACGGATTCGTGAACAGATTGAGGATGCTTACGGGAATCCTGCACTCTCTACTCGGCCTCCTAGGTTTCATAGCACTCTACAAATATTCATCCAAGAAAGCCCTGTTCTTAGGGGCATGGTTCTTCTCCATTTACCTCTGGCTCATCTATCCTCTCACCCAGGACGGTTTTCTTATCGAAAGAGCCTTCCTCGCATCCATCGTACCTGCTTCCATCCTCACAGTAGCTCTTCTCAAACACTACCGGCCTAACAATTTCGACCTCAGAAACTTCGTTCGAATCTCAGTGATCGTCACCATTGCAGCTTTATTGATCGCCATCCCGATAACTAAGAACAGTATCGACGCCATAGAAACGCCTTCACGCCCTTCCTACACCGCTGGAAGGTTCTCCCAAGAAAATCTAGAGGGACGGGTCTACATTACCGATATGCACCAGGGGATGTTCCGCTACATCGAGTCAACAAATAATTCTTCAGTTAGATTCAGAACAAGTGGTAGATCACCTTACGGACAACCTTACGGTTACCCTATACCTCGAACCGATAACCAAGGACTCTCCCCCATCCTTTTCACGGATTACTTCAACAATTACATCGAAATTCGGTACGGGAACACGACAGCGATACAAAAAATCCAACATTATGAAAATGATATGTCAAACAGATCAGCACGTATCTACGATTCTGGGGGTTCCCGTATTTACGTAGAAAACTGACGTCTAATGATGAACTAACGATCCCACCAAATACCCCACTCTCTTCCCGCCGACTCTATCCTCACAGCCAAAGGCTCGGTCCAGGTCAACGAAACGACCAAGGATCAGGTCACTCTCGGCAAGTCTAATAAAACAACCGATATTTAAATTTATAAGAACTATTTCTGTAATCACGGAATCACATAGCCTTTCAGATCAAAAATATCTTTTCAAAAAAACATTTGGCTCCAATATTTCTATCCCAATATTTTGCAAAACTCGGCAGGTACTTCGCATCCGCAACGTTAGTGAGGATAAGAGGAATTTTTTCCTCGGCATGCAAAGGACGGCAGTTATCTGCTACCTTTCGCGATCCTATTCCCCTAATAATAATTAACCACAAACCTAATTCCTAAATCTTATCTTTAGGCATCCTAGCTTTAACTCCATCTATTCTTTTGAAATGCTTGATATCTCTTGTTATGATCTCATGGATATCTAGAGAAAGAGAAGTAGCTGCGATCAATCAATCATTCAATTCGATCTCCTTCCCCTTATCCATAAGTTCGGAATATATTCTACCCCCTTCTCCCTTTCTTTTATCATCTGGATTGAGAACTACTTCTTTGATCAACTTTTTAGAAAAGTTTCTTTCTTTCAACATATCGTCAGCATGTTTTGTAAATATTATTGAACTATTCATCTCAATTCATCCTATTGTTCATCTGTATATATATCCATTATATCAATTGACGTTACAAATTTGAAACAACAGTTGTAGCGCAAACGCAACATATTTAAAGGATTTTTATTCTTGTTCTATAGGTGTTCTAAAATGACCTTAGAACTTATCCTCGACGAACCCATCGCAAAAATAATCGAATTCATATTGGAGTCCACTGGAAGTCTTTAGACTTCCATCGATCTTTGGAATTTTTTTAAAATTCCGAAAGAAATCCAGTCATGGATTATTCAAAAACTGATCTTGCAGAACAAACAGGTGTATCTAGAAGCACTCTTTATAGAAAGTGGGATGTTCTAGAGGAACTCTCTATCATCCAAAAGAGCAGGAAATATCAAAACACTCAACTTTACAAGTTAGACACGAATTCTTCGATCGTGAATGAATTGGGAAGGTTAAAACGAGAGTTAGAACAAGAAATCGATATTCAAGAGAAGGAAAAGTCAAAAACTTCAGCATAGACATACCAACATCTCTTACCATTGACTCTATCACCATCACGGCTCGGTCCAGGCCAGCGGTCAATGAAGTTCTCTCTCACAAACAATCTTTGATATTTTAACTCTTTACCCAAGAAGTCACCTTCCTAAATCTCTGATTTAGGTGGGTGATGAATTGGGGTGTTTTTTCAATCACACTTTCACGGCCCCCTCTAATAATGTTATGGTAGACGTCACTGCATTTATTTTACCCTCAGATATCAGTTCGAAAAGAGGCTCTAGTTTGTCAAGATGTAAACCATCTTCCA
>JBNJFO010000122.1:0-4967 GCA_051746905.1 Thermoplasmatota archaeon | reverse complement strand
CTTGTTTTTGATATCCATTGTATGTTACTCCTCAGGTATGCACCATTATATAATCTCTAAAAGGCAGAAGGGTTTGCCCATGCTGGTTTATGGAACGTTGGTACTATCGGTTGCTGCATTTTCAATCTATATACCAAATCCATTAGATTTGAGACCATGGGAGATATACGTTAGGATCCCGAACAGCTTCTTTTTTTCTCTTTTCATGTTATTATCGGGTCTATTTGGAGCTTACCTAAGTTTTAGACCTTTTTATGATTATAAAAAAGAAGGAGCTCAGGTAGGGGCATATTACGTATTTTACCTTACTTTATTATTCACCCTTCTTCCTCTGTTTTTGATAATCTTCAACATCGTCACTAGAGGGATGGGAGGTATCACTTGGGAATTCCTTACCCAGGATATCGTCAGTATGGGTGAAGAAGGTGGGGTATTCCCGGCGATTTTAGGTACGCTTGCAATGATATCTCTGACAGCTATAATCGTATTGCCTTTGGGTGTAGGTACTGCCATATATCTAGCAGAATATGCAAAAAAAGGATTAGCTGTTAGGGTGATACGTACCGCAGTCAACATATTACAGGGCACACCTTCTATAGTTCATGGACTGTTCGGTTATGCGTTTTTCGTACTGATCTTATTCGATGGAAAAAAATGTTTGTTAGCCGGTGCACTTACTTTGGCTATACTTACTTTACCGATAGTTACACGTTCAGCTGAGGAGGCTTTAAATTCCATACCCGGAGAACTCAGAGACGCAAGTCTTGCTTTAGGCGCTACAAAATGGCAGACTATAAGGAAAGTGGTACTTCCTCCTTCTTTACCTGGAATATTGACTGGAACGGTGTTGGGACTTGGAAGAGCTGCTGGAGAAACCGCACCGATCATGTTCACGGCAGTATATTTCTCGGGAGCTGGAACACCCAGCAGTTTGTTCAAACCTGTTCAAGCGTTACCTTATCACCTCCTTTCTTTATACAGACTGGTTGGTTACAGGGATGTTGAACAGCAGGCATGGGCTACTGCACTTCTTTTACTGATGATAGTTCTAGGTATCAACTTCATCGCGATAATTTTGAGAGAAAAATATAGGCAGAGGTTTTAGATATGTTTGCAAAGATTCAAGAGTTACTAAAAAAAGAAAATACATGCGAGCGCACAGATATGCCCGATAGTGTAAAGATGAGAGTTCAGAATTTTGATCTTTGGTACGATGATACTCAGGCTTTAAAATCCGTAGATATGGATGTGGAAGAACACAAAGTCACTGCTATAATAGGTCCCTCGGGCTGTGGAAAATCTACCCTTATAAGAAGTTTGAACAGGATGAACGATACCATCCCGTCTGTGAGAATTGAAGGCAAAGTTTGGTTGGACGGTTACAATATTTACGATGATGTTACCGATTGTGTCGATATCAGGAGAAAAGTAGGGATGGTTTTTCAGAAACCGAATCCATTTCCATTCTCCATAGAAAATAACGTATTTTACGGATGTGATGTTAATGGTATGGACGTGGATAAAGAAAAAACCGTCAAAAGATGTTTGAAACAAGCTGCAATATGGGATGAAGTCAACGATCGCTTGGACGAGAACGCGCTCTCGCTTTCCGGCGGTCAGCAGCAGCGTTTGTGTATAGCAAGGGCGCTGGCGACTGAGCCCGAAGTGATATTGATGGACGAGCCGTGTTCCGCGCTGGACCCGATAGCTACGGCCAAGATCGAGGACCTTATAGATGAGCTGAAAAAAGATTATACCGTTGTGATAGTTACTCACAACATGCAGCAGGCTGCGCGGGTGAGCGATCATACGGCTTACATGTACCTGGGTAAGATGATCGAGTTCGGTGAAACGTCCCAGATATTCGAGAATCCGCGGGAAGAAAATACCGAGAAGTACATAACCGGAAGGTTCGGGTGAATAATATGACACCAGATGAGATAAGAAAATCGTATCACGTTGAGTTGAAGGAACTGAAGCAGATGGTAGAGGAGATGGGAGATCTGTCTTCTCAGGCGATATCGTTGGCCATCGAGAGCTTGGTGGAGTTGGACGAGGGAAAGATAAGACAGGTCGATGAGTTGGATAACAAGATATACGCCTATGACAGAGCTATCGAGAAGAAGAGCTTGGATCTGATCGCGCTTCAGGCACCTGTGGCTAGAGACCTGAGGATGATCGGTACCTGCCTGAAGATAATAACCGACCTGAACAGGATCGGCAGGTATTCTCAGGATATCACCAAAGTGACCCAGAGGATGCTCGATAAGGAACACATGAAGAAACTGGTTTCCATACCGCACATGGCTGATCTGACCATCGATATGGTCGACATGTCCATCGATTCCTTCGTTGAAGAGAAGGAAGAGTATCAAGATAAGGTATACGAGAACGAGGAGAAGGTGGATGCGCTGTACGACGAGATCTTTAGGGAGGTTTTGACTTACATGATGGAGGATAAGGGAACGATATCCATGGGGACCCAGTACGTTCTTGTGATACGCTACCTGGAGAGGATCGCAGACCACGCCTGCAACATCGTGGATAGGGTCGTTTACATGGAGACCGGTGAAAGGGTGGAGCCCGAGGAGATGGAAGGTGTGGAAGAACAGATAGAAAGTGATAAAACGGATGAATGATAGTAATCGAGATATGGATATCCGGGAGTTCTCTATCGAGGATCTTCGAGAGGTCTTCGAGATAGAGAAACTGAGTTTTAAGCATCCTTATTCAAAGAGGATATTCGAGAGCTATGAAGGTAGTGACCTTTTTCTGGTGGCTGTTGAGAGAGGGGAAGTTGTGGGTTACGTGATCGGAGAGGTGAGGGGCGATGAGGGCTGGATCATCTCAGTTGCCGTGCATCCGGACTACAGGCATGAGGGTATAGGTACCAGATTGATGCGTGAAGTGATGGAGAAGATGGACGCTGCTGAGTTCTATCTGACGGTGAGGGTCGGGAACGCTGGAGCTATGGATTTCTATTCTGAGCAGGGTTTCGAGTTGGTGGGTGTTGTGAGTGGTTATTACCAGAACGGTGAAGATGCTCTGTTGATGAAGAGGTAGTGTTTTTTAGGATGGAATCTTATGATGATTTAGAAATTTTATAATAACAGAAAGCAGTATCTCACTAGGGATCCGATGGTAGATATATCCAAAATCAAAGAAGAATTGAGTAAAGGCATCGAAGCGGGTATGAAGGAAGAGAACATACCAGGTCTCGCCATATCCATAGTCGGTAAGGACGGGATCTTGTGGTCGGGGGGTTTCGGTCACACCGATAGAAAGATGGAGAAAAAGGTCGGTCCGAACACGCTCTTCAGCATCCAATCTACGGGAAAAGCCCTAACTTCCGCAGCATTTCTAAGAGCAGTGCAGAAGGGATGGTTCGATCTAGATGATAGATTGATAGATCATTATCCAGAATTTACTGTTAAAAGTCGATTCGATACCGATGAAGTTTCTAAGATAACGTTAAGACATCTCCTCAGTCATAGAGCTGGATTGACTCACGAAGCTCCGTTGGGAAGCAACTATGACATGGGTGACTGTACTTTTGAAGAGCATGTAAAGAGCATATCAGACACTTGGTTGAAGTCCAAGGTTGGGACGGAATATGCATACTCCAATCTAGGTATGGACCTTATCGCTTACATCCTGCAGAGGAAGAGCGGAAAACCGTTCCCCGAGTACATAAAAGAGGAACTGGCAGAACCTCTCGGTATCGATAAAATGCTCTATGATAAGGAAGAGGCCGTGGCTTATGGAAATACTGCTATGGGACATACGGGGGATTTCGAATCTAAATTTAAGAACATGGTGATCCAAGGAGCCGGCTGTCAGTACATGTCCGTCGAAGGCCTATCGCAGTACGTGATGATGCAGTTGAACGACGGTTTAGTTGACGGAGAAAGATACCTGGATAAAGGACTGCTTGAAGAGATGAGGACAGTTCAGTTCCCAGCAGAGAGACAGGAAGGCGGATACGGCCTGGGTCTTGGATACAACCCCTACATGTTCGACGGCGTGGATATATACCATCACGGCGGCGGGGGATACGGTTATCTAGGTATGATGATGTGGGCTCAGCATGAGGGGTACGGAGTAGTAGTGGAGACGAACCAGGAAGCATATAACAGTATGTTCATGAACATCGCTACGAAAGCGTTGAAGATGGTCCTGGAGGCATCAGGTGTCGAGGTGAAAGAAGCTGAGAACAGGATATTCGACGATAAGCAGGAGGTCGAGATGTCCGAAGAAAAGTTGAAGAGATACGAGGGGTCGTACATCTGTGCCACCTTCGAGATGAATATAGAGTTGGAAGGAGAAAAACTTAGAGGGTGTGTAAATGATATGGAGTTCGAACTGACACCGATCGGTGAGAACCTATTTTCAACGGATAAACCGCCGGGGATGGAGTTCTTTTTAGATGAAGATGGAAAACCGGAACATGTTGAATACATGAACTCTCAAGGGGATATCAACTACTTCTATTATCAGGATGAAGATAAGGATAGGTCCTATGGAACAGAAGGGCTAGAGGATCGTCTAGGTTTGTACCGCGGATACATGTATGGGAACCCGTTCTTCACCGCCCTGAAGATGGAAGAGGGGGATCTAAAGGCATACCTCCACGGCGGTGAGTACTTGCTGGATGAGTATGAGCCTGGGATATTCTTCACAGCCCATGGAGAGGCGGTAGGATTCGAAGAGGATAAGATGATATTCAGGAACATCGATAGCAGCGAATACGAACTCGATATAGCGCGGGTTGAGGAGGCTGCCGACGATCGAGAAGAGAATCGGTTGGCATACCCTCCTTCCATGATGGATCTGGCGGAAGTGTTGGATTTCCTGGGAGATGAAAGGTCCCAGCGGGTAAAAGAGTTAGCCGATGAGCTGCAGAAGGGATACACGGGTGAAGATGGTATATCTTGAACTCCTGGTCGATGTTAGATTAGATCGAGGGT
>JBNJFO010000121.1:0-4982 GCA_051746905.1 Thermoplasmatota archaeon | reverse complement strand
GAGAAGGAGAGTAAGGAGTCAAAAAAGAAGAAGTACATAGTAAAGAAGGTAAAAAAGTGGGAGAAGAAGGGATGGGACGTATCTACGTTGAAAGAAAAGATAAGGGCAGGGGATAAAAAACCGATAAAATTACTCAAAGAATATCGGAAAAAGATGAATAAGTTGAGAAATTTGAAATCGAAATATGATGCCCTGCCTACTTATAAGATCGAAGCCGATATAATCGATGCCGATTTCAAGAACCCAGACATGTTAGATTTCTTGGAAGAGAGGGTCGAGAAGATAGAAGAATTGTTGGATAAAAAGAGAGATATGAAGTGGGAAACCATGGAGAAGGATCTCGAAGCTAAAACTGAAAGATTGGAAAAGAAAATGAATCCTCCTCAGCAAGATTTTGATGTTGAACCTGTGGAGGTTGAACCCGCTCAGGGGAGAGACCAAACCACTTTTGATAATAGCCAACAGACTGTGACACAATCCACAACATCTCCTCAAAAGACGAAACCAAGCGCACCCAAAAACCCATCAACTCAGGAAGAATGGATCACAGCTCTGAAAAAACCTGAAAATAACTGGCACATATTCGGAAGAGATTTCGACGTCGATACAGAGGAGAAATTCATCGGCTATCTTATCGAGAACGAAGAATTGAGAAGGGCCTTCCAGACTTTCTCGATCTATTGGAATCGTAAGAGAGATAATAAATACTTCAGGAGAAGAGAGGAGAAAGAAGGGGCAGCCGATGAAGATATCAGGATATTCAGCATCGAAAAGCCACATTTTGTTGCCTTATTGTACTGCTTAGCCAATATGATCGAAGATGGTAAAGTCGGTATCTCTAAAGGTCCCAATATCAATTATTTCAAAGAGTATATAAAGAATTACAACGGGAATATTCAAGTTATAAATGAGAAGAAAGAAGCAGAGGTTAAGGATAAGGGTGAATATATCAAGTACGAAGTGAAGGGATGATCAATCTTCATTTAGATATTTTTCTACCAACACTTCGAGTACACTCCCTTTCCATTCCCTGTCTTTTACCATAAGATCCACGCTTCTTTTTGCTTTTTCTTTTGATATGACATCCATATTCATCAGACCTATGATAACTGCTACTGAGATCCTTTGATGTATATTTTCTTTTATTGCTAGGCTTTCCAAAGTGGAGGATGCTTTGATATCATCCATCACTAAAAATTTTATATTCTTATTTTTAGCCAAGATGAAACAAGATGCTTCACCTTCATCAATATTTGATGTTTGTAATTCTTTGACATCGTTCTCAGGTATGTTAAAGATCTCTATATCCTTAGATACCACAACATACAATATTTTTTCTGCCGCTTGTCCGATCTGGTCATTGTGTTGTTTGATCTCTTTTAACTCTTCTACAACGAGTTGAGTAACAACTAAATCTATGTTTTCGGCTGCTGTATTGAGGAGGTCAGTTACTTGGAGGGATATCAATGCTGATGTATCGATAACTGCTCTTACTATTATACCACCTAGGAAGAGTTATTATCGGTTGTCAATCCCTTTTCGAAAGACTCCTCTGCAGCGTGAACAAAAAAAGCTACCTTTCTAGCTTCTTCATATCCTATGACCCTTATCAATTCATCAAACGATATCTTTCCTTCTGCATATTCCTTCGCGATCACTCTCTTTATCTTGTCTTTCTCCCTTTGCTTCTTAATGTAGTCTATCAATACCTTTCGGACTAGATCAGATTTTGTTTCATTTTCTTTGGAAGCTAGTTCTTCTAGTTTCTTCTTCCAATCGTGGTCAATCCTTACTGTTAAAGTGTCGTTAGCCATATGTAATACAATGTGTTACAAAATATATAAAGTTTTGGTTGTATGATTATCTAAGAGTACGAGGTCTAATTATAGCGGAAGACAAAACTTCTTTGCAATTCAGTTTTATCATCCACTGCTCATTTCGGGAATCAAATTCCCGATGGTGGAGGAATCTGTGATTTCTCCTAAATTAGAATTGTTTACACAATTCTGATAGGTATAAGAATTTCTTCAAGAAATTCTAATTAACTTAGAAAATCGCTGATTTTCTGAGAATCATAGGAATCTCTTATTCCTATTTAGTAGGAATTTTGAATTCCTACGGTCTAATGAAAGCCAAAGGCTTTCAGGTTAGACGTCAAAGACACAAAAAATCACCAAAAAGTTATGTCTTTGACTATATTTCGTTTTGTACAGAGCGGGAGATGAAAAGAAAGTTGAACATGAAAAAAACAATCGATGGGGCTTTGAGTTAGCTTTTTTCAATTACGAATGACGGTTGTTTTGATTACATAGGAACGAGTTCCTAAACATCCGCAGTGTGTCTTAGGAAAATATAGATTTTCCTGACATCGAATGAATCGCTCAGCGATTCATGTAGATATTTCTGGAATTACAATTCCAGATATCAAATGAATATTTCGTATTCATGTAGATAACGAGGATGGAATGAATTGGTTCATGAAACACACTCGATTGTAAATCTCGTATTACGATATGCGGTCGGTGGGATGATGTGGTGGAAGAGCTAGAGTTTGGTCTTGCAGATGAAGTAGTATGCGATTTTTACACTAGTTATGTTTTCGGATGTGATTATGGTCACCTTTACAACAGGTATCGAACTCACGTTATAATAATCTATCGAGAGATATCAATTATGGTGTAATATATCGTCTTCTATGGTTTAACCAACAAAGTTTTAAAAATACACATCATATTACGAAATAATGGCTAATTGCGAGATATGTGGGAAGCCGACGACGAGTCACGAGGTTGGAGAATACTTTGTGTGCCACACCTGTTGGACAGAAAACTCAAGCGAGTTACAAGAGTTGAAGAAACAGAATAAGAAAAGAGAACAACAAATGGATGAGATAAGAGGGGCAGGGAAGAGGATCTCTGAAGAGATTGAGGATGCAGAGTCGGTCGAAAGGGTAAGGTCCCTGTTAGGTGATTATCAGAAGAACCTTAATCTTGCATCAGAGCTGAGTGCAAAACCTAGTACATTTAACATAATCATAGATGATGCCTGTGAACCTTTATCTGATAAGATATTTGACCTTGCGAAAGAAAAGGGATGGCCTTTCTTATTAGATCTGGTAGATCTGTATCCGCCAGCGGAAACACCGGATAGCATGCCGATCGTTAACCCCGTTTCAAGATACGTGATATTGACTCATTGGAGTTATGGTGTGGAAGAGATACCTGTAGAAGCCTTGGAGTATCTAACGAATTTTGATGAAGGGATGGATGAGATGTGGGAAGATTCGTTCGCATGCGGTTGGGGTCTGGGACATCCTGAATTTGACTTTGTAGGTGTGCTTGAGAGCGGTATGGATAAAGGACAGACGTTCTGGGCGGTAGGTGCATTGGAACAGGGATTTTACGCTGATCAAGAAAAAGCATCAGAGATTCTTATCGATTTTTTGGAAGCGGAAGATCTCAGCGAAGACGTCAAATACGATCTGGTTCAGTGTGTCGCTATGTTGGGTCATAGAGAATGGGATTCTGCTGAGATCGTACCACATTATTGGAACTGGAAAGAAGCCTTAGAGTATGGTGGCTTCGAATGGAATGAAGAAGTTAAGAGAGATTTACGAGAAGTAATCGAAGTTGAACTTGACGATCAGGTCAGTAAATTCGTCGATGAGTGGGATTTCTACGATCTGGCTTTTCGGTGAGATCTTAGTATAAATGACCGCATCATTAGGATCTCAAGTTCTACTAGATCTCACGTTAATCCTAATTTTCCGGTGTGGTCAACGTCCTTTTTCTCAAAAATAACTCCTTCGATCTCTTTAGCTTTGGAATACATGCCGATATCTAATTATGATCCTGCTTAATCGGGTGAATCATCATACGGTTCATCTGTGCTGAACTCTATTATCCTATCATCCATCTCTTCTGGTGTCAACCCCGTATCGGATTGCTTTCTTTCAGTGTTGTACCAATGGACGAATTCCTGTTGCTGTTTAAGTGATTCTTCTTCCGATGTCGGTTCGGGTTTATCTTCGAAAAATTCCTGCCACGCATCTTCGAATTCTTGGATGTGTTTTTCGAAATCGATTCCCGGTTGTTTTTCTTCTCCGATTGTAACACGCCCCTATTTGTTTGCCCATTGTGGTTGCTTAAAATAAATCTTCTTATGTGATTTTGTCGATTTTGGATAGATGTTCGACACAGTATCGTCAAACTGAAAGCCATTCCCAAAGGGGTATGTACTGGATCGTTTTACCTTCTCGTTCTACTTGATTTCTAGTATCTCCAGTGATTATCGTTCCTTCTTTCAGATCGAATTCGTCCATGCCTTGAATCAAAGATCTTTCTTCTCTCTCGCCGGCACTCGAAACGTCATAGCAGACCTGTACGAGTTTTTTTACTGTATCGCCCTCTTTTAATAAGAAATCTACTTCTTTCCCGTTATCCCGCCAGTAGTATATCTAATCGTATCTTCTATTGAGTTCTAGGAAAACCGTATTTTCGTATAGACGACCGAGGTCCCTGCTGAACTTGAAACCGACTGAATTCCTTATACCGTTATCTATACAGTAGATCTTTTTCGGGTTGATCTGCTGCTTTTTTATGGAATAAGAGAACATCGATACAGGGAATACAAAATAACTTTCCTCCATATGGTGTATATAACTCGATACCGTGTCCGGAGAAACGCTCAAGTGTTTCGCTATCTTGTTATATAGTCAAAGACATATCTTTTGTTAAGTTTATTTTGTCTTTGACTAGTTGAGGATGACGCAACTAAATGATAAGGAAGTTGCGTCTTCCTCTATAATTCAATATTAGAAATAGATCAATCTTTTGAATGAAATCGTGTGATGTGATGTTATTAGGCTAATCTATTCTTGTAATGTCATTGATTCACCACATTTGGATAGGGTGGTTGGTTTTTTCTATTTTGGTTGGAGTGTGTGGAGATATTTTAGATTGTGAAATTGGTGGAGCATGACG
>JBNJFO010000120.1:0-5032 GCA_051746905.1 Thermoplasmatota archaeon | reverse complement strand
GCGAACATCTGTCCTTCGTGTCTTCTCGGGTACGGAACCCGGATGACCTCTTCTTCGTTGTTCTTCTTGCCACTCAAATTATCGCCTACTCATTTAGAACATTCCTTATATAATTTCGCATCCATTAACTAGACCAAGTCTCTTAGATACGGTTTTAAAAGATAGGACATGAGTGCCATTATGCTAGCTAATAAAAGAAGGGTGAGGAAAGCTTCCACAACAGGTGTCAAAACCAAAAATATGACAGTTCCTCCTGCAGGAGGGTGTTCAACGTCCAGGGTCACCATCACGAAGATCGATACGCCCAGAGCTATGCTGACAGCCATCAATTCAGGCAGGAACATCACTGAGAATTGAGAGAAAAGTAATCCTATAAGACCGGCCGAAAGATGGCTTCCCAATACGTTCCTTGGCCGCGCGGTCTTGCTCGACGGCATTGCGAAGACCACGAAGGCTGTAGAACCGATAGCCGCCATCAAAACAGCGCTGGTGATGAAGGGAAGATTGAGTGAGATGTAAAGGATAACGGCTGCTAATGAGCTCTGGATAAAGTAGTGTTTCAGCGTATCTTTGTCCAGTTTCCTGTCCAGGACTCTTATCATCGTTAAGGTAAAAACAATGATTATGAAATATTTTGCCCTACTAGGATATAGATCAGTTTATCGACCCCTTTCATAAATCCACCAAAATTTTATATTTCATATACACACATCTTACAATTACATATCAATAGGTGAATATCATGAAGTATAGGAGATTCGGGGAGTTGGATTTTGAGCCTTCGGCTCTTGGATTCGGTGCGATGAGATTACCGTGTGAAGAGGACAACAGGGGCAATATAGATGAGGATGAAGCTATCGAGATGATCAGGTACGCCATAGACAACGGGGTGAACTACGTGGACACGGCTTGGCCATATCACGATGGTAAGAGCGAAGAGTTCGTGGGAAAAGTCCTACAGGATGGATACCGAGAGAAGATCAAACTCGCCACCAAACTGCCCTCATGGGAGATCGAAGATTCCAGTGATCCAGACGAATATTTAAACAAACAACTTGAGCGACTCGACGTTGACCATATCGACTTCTACCTGCTTCACGCACTGAGCAGAAAGCACTGGCAAAATTATCAGGAGCTGGATATCGACATCTTCGAGTGGATGAAGGAGAAGAGAGACGAAGGTAAGATAAGCTATCTCGGGTTCTCGTTCCACGATGACCTGGACATGTTCAAAGAGATCGTAGATACCTACGACTGGGACTTCTGCCAGATACAGTACAACTATTTCGATCAAAAGTTCCAGGCCGGTAGAGAGGGGTTGAAGTACGCTGCTTCACAAGGAATGGGTGTGATAATCATGGAACCTCTAAGAGGAGGAAAACTCGCTAAAGAACCTCCGGAACCCGTCAAGGAGATATGGAACCGATCCGATAAGGACTGGTCGCCGGTCAAGTGGGCCCTGAGATGGCTTTGGGATCAACCGGAAGTCTCCCTCGTTCTGAGCGGGATGAGTAAAATAGAACAGGTCAAAGAGAATGTAGAGATCGCCAGCGGTTCGGGTGTTAACACACTATCGGCGAAAGAAAGGCAGATAGTCAACGAGGTGGCAGATAAATTCAAAGAGATCTCTCCAGTGGACTGCACCGGATGTAACTATTGTATGCCTTGCCCTAACGGAGTTTCGATCACACACAATTTTACCCTCTACAACCAAGCTGAGATCTACGACGAATACGAGAAGAACAAAGAAAAGTACATGGACAATCTGGCCGACGAAAAGAAAGCCAGCGCCTGTGTAAGATGCGGTCAGTGTGAAGAAGCCTGCCCCCAGAACCTGCCGATCATGGACCTGCTGGAGGACGTAACCGCTTACTTCGAGAATCCGCGGTGAAAACACTCTACTTTAGGCATAAAACGTAAATATAATCTCTTTTGATGGAGCATCATGTCCCTCGAAGACGATATCATTCAGCAGAAAGAGGAAAAAGATCTCGTTCTAGTGGCTCATAATTACCAGGTTGGACTTATACAGGATACTGCGGACTACGTTGGAGATTCATTTGGACTGGCTAAACAAGTAAGCGAGATGGATGTTTCGAACGTTGTGTTCTGCGGTGTAGATTTTATGGCTGAATCCGCAGCGATACTGAACAGAGATAAAACGGTTATACATCCTGAACCGAAGGCAAGGTGTCCTATGGCAGCCATGGTAGACATGGATGAACTGAAAGCCTACAAGAAGGCACACCCCGATACCGCTATCGTTTCTTACGTGAACACCAACATCGAGACAAAAGCAGAATCCGATATCTGCTGCACTTCTTCCAACGCTGTTAAAGTCGTTGAAAGTTTGGATAATGACAGGGTACTTTTCCTCCCAGATAAGAACCTGGGGAGTTATGTAAAGAAATTCGTAAAAGATAAAGAAGTGGATATCTGGGAAGGTTTCTGTGGAACCCATGATAATATAACCGTTGAAGATGTGGAACTACTCCTGGACGAATATCCCGATGCAGAGGTCATAGTTCATCCGGAATGTAAGCCGGAAGTGGTGGAGATAGCAGACCATGTAGGGTCCACGGCTGGGATCTTGAAGAGGGCGAAGGAATCTGAAGCCAAGGTGATGATAATCGGGACAGAAAAAGAGATGGGGCACAGATTGAGAAAAGATGTTCCCGATAAAGAGTTCTTGTTCCCTGGAGACCCTACCTGCCAGAACATGAAAAAGATCACCCCCGAGAAAGTCTTGAGGTCATTAAAATCACTTAAACCGGTCGTCGATCTGGATAAAGACCTCATGGACCGAGCTCAGATCCCATTAGAAAGGATGATGGAAGTGGGTAGAGGAAATTGAAAGATATTATAGAACTCATCGCTACAGATCTAGACGGAACCCTTGTACACGACAGACAGATAGCTCCCGTTGATAGAAGGGCTTTGATAGATGTTATCAGAAAGGGAATACCGGTTATGCCGGCTACTACAAGGATGAGATTTTCAGCTTCACATCTATGTTCAGGGCTACCTATCTTCGACCAGCCTATCGTTTGTTTGAACGGTGCTAGAGTTGTAGGGCCTGGATGGGACGACCACGAGGATCATTCAAATTGGTTAGAGAAGAGTTTGGATAATAAAATAGCAAAAAATATAGCTCAATTCGCTGATGAAAGGGGTTACGAGCTGACAACGGTCTTCAACGAAAGGAAATTTTGGAAGAGGAGATCACAGCAGAGGATGGGTCGTCACGATGAGGATCCAGTCGCTTTTTTAGTCGAAAAAAACCAGGACGCTTTAGATCATGGAGAACCCGTGAGCTTTATGATGCACGAAGAAGAGAACGGGTCGACAGGTCTTGAAGAAGTAGAAAAATTTGTTAAGAACAGATTTCCAGAAAAAACGGTACTGCACAGGCATCACCGCATGGGGGATTGGGTGGCTCTAACTGTTTATCCTGAGAAAACTTCTAAACTCGATGCCTTGAAAGTAGCTTGTAAAAAATTGAATATACCGCTGGAAAAAACAATGGCTATAGGTGATGACGAAGTGGACGAAGAGATGCTCAAAGAAGCGGGTCTGGGGATCGCGATGGGAAATTCACCCCCGTACATCAAAGATATAGCGGATGACGTTGCTCCGTCATGCATAGAAGGCGGCTTCGCATGGGTCATAAAGAAATACATCTTAGATTGAGTGGCTAGATTGATAAAATGGAGGAAAAGATTATAATAGGGTCCTTCATGAAAATTATTGGTAACTATGAAACTCAAAGAAATCTACGACCTGGCAGTAAAGATGGGTATGGAGAACGATCCACGGGGGAAAGATGGTGTAGAAAAAGTCCTTGAAAAGAACAAAGAAAAGTACGATGAACTTGAAGGGAAGGATAAAGAGGTCTTCGATGAGCAGAGTCTTGAAAACCCTTTCGAAGATTCTAGACTTCTTCATGGAGATCCAGATAAGGAGATCAAGCGTGTTCTTGCCGGTATAGATATCACAACAGGTGAAGTCTTAATGGCCGATAGGCTTTCCGAAAAGGGAAAAGGGATAGACCTCATAATAGGACATCATCCACGAGGAGGAGGATTGACCGGTCTTCCAGGCGTCATGCAGCTTCAGAAAGACGTTCTCAATGAGTGGGGTGTCCCGATAACCGTTGCAGAATCTCTCATAGATGAACGTATAACCGAAGTCAAAAGAAAAGTTAGAGGTTCGAATTACAATCAAAGCATAGATGCGGCAAGACTGATGGATATGCCTTTCATGTGCATCCACACCCCGGCTGATAACCTAGTGAATGAATATCTTAAAGATCTGGTGGAAGATTCAGATGTGGAAACTGTGAAGGACGTTATTGACCTTTTGAAAGATGTACCCGAATATCATGAGGCGAGGAAGTACGGTTCCGGACCAGGGGTGCTCGTAGGTAAAGAAGATAATAAAGCCGGGAAGGTGGTCCCCGAGATGACCGGCGGTACCGAAGGTTCTAAAGAATCTTACGAAAAACTTGCTCAATCCGGAGTTGGTACCATAATAGGTATGCACCTTAGCGATGAACACAGGAAAAAGGTCGAAGAGAGTCGTATCAACTATATCATCGCGGGACACATGTCCAGCGACTCCATAGGACTCAACATATTTTTAGATGAACTGGAAAAGAACGGTGTGGAGATCGTCCCCTGCAGCGGATTTATAAGACATTCAAGGAAATGAGTTGATAGATGATAGAAGTAAGGAACCTGAAGAAAGTATACGGTACATTCGAAGCGCTTAAAGGCGTTGATTTTAGTGTGAAGAATGGAACTGTTTTTTGTCTGCTGGGTTCCAACGGCGCTGGGAAGACTACCATCATAAAGATCATAAGCGGCCTTCTCAAACAGACGAGCGGGCAGGCTCTGATAGACGGAAAGTCCGCCGAGGAGGACATCCACGTTAAAAAGACATACGGTTATATGCCGGAACAACCACATCTGTACGAAAGATTGACGGGAAGAGAGTTCCTGGATATGATGGCCTCTTTGAGAGATATCGACGA
>JBNJFO010000119.1:0-5065 GCA_051746905.1 Thermoplasmatota archaeon | reverse complement strand
GATTAAGTTTCCATTTTCATAATCAAAGTAAAGTTTGTTTCGATTGATATCTTCAATGTGTATAAGCCTACCGTTAGTCTCGAATTCCCTTTTAACCCCATCCGAACTACGAACCACATAATAACTCTTTTCGGTTGGTTCATAGTAGGAATCCGTGTAGATCTCTGTTTCATCATTCCAAGGTGTCCCTACATCAATAAATCTAGCGTCGCTACGTACTTGATTACGATATACGGACTGAATTGAGATTGTATAACTACGAATAGGATCTGCACCAAAAACCACAGAACGTTTATTTAAACGAGAATCGTATTCAATAGATCTATAACCACAGACATCATCTCCTGATTCTTTCTTAATAATAAATTCCTCAGCCTTTCTATCCTGAATAAAATCAACACGTATTGAGTTTGGTGTAGTGTAAACAGCCTCTATTTCTGGTGGTAAAAACGGCATGAGTGAGTAAGGATTGTCTACTTCTGGCACGGACAATCCGTTCATAGTTTTCACGAAAGAATGCTGCGCACCCGATTCATCGATATAATCTACACTATCCCCATTTATATCAAGTCGTTGATCGAAGTTAAGAGACCATCCTGGTCCTAACGGCCCATTTTCTGTATTCTGGCTGTTATAAGTACGTTTCACAAACATATCGAAAGCAAGTGAATTAAAACCAAGATCGGTCTCTTCCAACATGAGATTACCATTAGCTACATTCACTTCACTCATACCTTTATGGTAAGCATTGTGCGAAAGTTTACCCATTCCTCCAATTTTGTTTTCTTTGATTGGATCTAACCCATATGCTATGGCGCCAGGTATATTATCATCATTTGTACCAAGTATACCATCATTTCCCTCTCTAACATAATTCATGTCATTGTTTTTATCCACCCAACCGTCATTCAGACCATCCCCGCTAGTGTCAAGAAGGCGATTCGAAGTAATACGTTCTTCAATTTCGATTTCGGCATTTGATATATGGTAAGCTACATCATTACTTGTTTTAAACACAAAAGGTACGAAGATTGTTTCATTTTTTGTATTTATATGGTTTTCTAGAAGAAAAATATTGATGGGGCGGCGAAGTGGTCCTACTCTCAAAATACCATCTAATGTCTTTGATGCCCTCCAGTCGATCTCACCGTCAGCTCCGATATCGATCTCGAGATCTTTCACTGGTTCTTCGATACTTCGTAGTTCGATGTATCCTCCAACGGCAGTAAAAATACTATATTCTTCTAATGATAACTCTAGATACGCAGTATCCTCTGTACCTCTTAATCCCTGTTTGTTGAAATCCTCCTCTGTATAAACGCTTTTACTAAGTTCTCCAGGTTCAGTTCCTTCAGTAAGATCGGAAAGTCCGTCACTTTCTCCGTCTATTAAATTGGCTGGAGCTAATGTAAATGTTTTAAAATCATTAACTGATGCCCAACTAAATCTCTGTTCAATATTATTTCCGGTATATTCTTCATTTTCCCAATCCGTAACCACTATCCAGCCACTTTCGTTTTTACGATAAACTCGTAAATATTTCGATGAAGGAATCTGCGAATCATATCCAAATTTAATCACACCTTTGTACTCAAATTCAGTGTCAAGTTCAACATGCACGTATTTTCCGATCGAGTGTTCAAATTCTCCATCTACTTCTTGAATTTTGGGTGCCACATGATCCTCACCATTAAAATCAACACAAACAGATATGTTTAAGTCATTATCAACTGCTACAACATCGGGATCTATTTCAACCGACGGATTATCCACATTATAAACCAATGGTTCTTCATCCTGTAGATCGGGTATCATGTCCCCGTCGATATCAGCAGACCAACTTCTTTGGACTTCTCCATGCCAAATCAAATCTACTGAATTATCAACAACATCCATATCATATTTGAACGGTTTTTTACCCCAATCGGAAGCATCGGGACAATCGTATCCTTTCAAAGGAGAAGACCATACCTTCCAATCATCTATTAAACAGCCAGAGTAATAAAATTCGTTATTCTTAGCTTCCATATCTACCCATACGGCATAAATGAAATCTCCACGTATCTCGATCTTAGGAAAGTGAGATGGTTTATCTGTGTCCGTCAACTTGACAGGATCATTCCATTTTTTTCCTGGGATAAGATCACTGCATCCTATATCATTCTTATAAAATATTTCACCTCCATGTGCGAAAATCACATGTTCGTTTCCATCTTCGTCGAGTAAAAAATCTCGCTGCTAGCTGTTAGAATTTGCTTGGCTTATAGCAGGTATGAATCCAGTCACCAAAAAAATCAAACTGATAGCCCCTACTAATACCTTAAAAGTAATTCTCCTCATATTAAACAACTTTTAGTGTATACAATATAATTTATAAATATGTTTTTATGTACGGACGCACATATATGCAACCCGCTTTAGATATGAAACGATTCTCTTTAACCATCTATTCAGAACTCTTCCCACACAACCAACTCATCCAAGCTCTTCTTCACAGGAGATTGCCCTTCCTCACTCGGATAACCGACGGTCATGCAGATCTTGATCTCGAATCTATCTGGGATGTTCAGCTCTTCCCTCAACATATCACTCTCGAAGGCACCTATCCAACATGTTCCCAAGCCCAACTCGACAGCAGCCAGTGATAGATGATCCATAGCTATAGAGATGTCGATATCCGACCATTTTTCGTCTTCTATCACTCCTACGAGCAAGGCTCCGCAGTCCTCGACGAATCCCTGGTTCTTACAAGCCGGGACCAATTCTTTCAATCTCTTCCTGTCAGTAACTACCACAAACCGCCACGGCTGTAGATTCTTGGCGGAGGGGGCGTCACGAGCTGCCTTCAATATCCTCTCTAGATCTTCTTCTGGTATCTCTTCACCTGTGTACTTCCGTACGCTTGTCCTCTCCGCTATGGCTTGGAAAACATCCATCTTATCGAACTGTTATACGAGTGCACGATTTAAAGTTTATCAAAAAAATAGAAAAAAGAAGAAAAGAGTTTATCCCTTAACAGGGACGAACTTGTAGCCGTAGTAGATCAAGCCACCGGGGCTCTCTTCCCCGAGTCTGCGCAGTGTAGCTTTGACTTCCATGCCCTTTTCGACGTCTTCATAATCAACTCCGACAAGATGTCCAGTCACCCTCACATCTTCTTCCATCTCGACGATGACCATAACGTATGGAACCAGCATCTCGAAATCCGGGAGGGCTTCGTGTACTTCCGTATAAGTCAGCACCTTACCTCTACCGCTCAGTTCCCTCTCTTTCATGTTGCCGATACTTTCTCTACGACAATGAGGACACACTTCACGCGGAGGGAAATAAACTCTTCCACAGCTTCCGCATTCGGAACCGACTCCTTTGTACCTCTGGCTTATCTCTCTCCAGAATCTAGGGATCGCCATCAATCCCACCTCCCGAAGATGTGAACTACGGCACTGGCACCGGTTCCACCTACGTTGTGGGTCAGGCCATACTCAACATCCTCGACCTGTCTTTCACCGGCATCTCCTCTCAACTGGATCACAGCTTCTATTGCTTGGTTTATGCCGACGGCACCGACGGGCTGTCCTTTGGCTTTAAGTCCACCGGATGTATTAACGGATACCTCTGCATTCAAAGCCGTATCTCCACGCTCTGTAGCCGGCCCTCCATCGCCTTTCTCGAAGAAACCGAGGTCTTCCACGGCCATTATCTCTGCTATAGTGTAATTATCGTGGACTTCTGCGAAATCGATATCTTCAGGCCCGATGCCCACGTTCTGGTAAGCTTTCTCAGCCGCCATCCTTGTCGCTTTCATGGCGTCTATCTCTCTCCTATCGTGAACTGCGATGTGATCGCTTCCATGACCGAATCCCAACAATTTGACCGGATCTCCAGAATAACTCTCGGCTGTCTCGACCGGACACAACACGACCGCTGCAGCTCCATCAGAGAGTGGGGCACAGTCGAACATACCCAGTGGCTCGGAAACCATAGGAGCACCAGTTACAAAACCCGGCTTTATAGCTCTTGGATACTGGGCGTTCGGGTTCTTAGAAGCGTTAAGGTGATTTTTAACAGCCACTTCAGCCATCTGCTCCCGTGTAGTACCATGTTTCTCCATATGATACCTGGCCATCATGGCATACAGCGAATCGAAGGTGGCTCCGAAAACTGCTTCCCACTCCCAATCGGTAGTCGAAGACAGTATATTTTTAGCTTCAACATCGCCGACGTCGGTCATCTTTTCAGCACCACCGACAACAACGATGTCTTCCATACCAGAAGCAACGGCTAGATAACCTTCAGAAAGAGCCATGCCTCCTGAGGCTCCACCCGATTCTATCCTGATAGCGGGTGTGTCGTCCAGACCAGCATAATCGGCTATCATCGGGGCGACGTGTTCTTGATTGATCAATCTACCGGCAGACATGTTGCCTATATACATGGAATCTATATCTTCACCATCGACTCCAGAATCTCTTATAGCTTCGAGACCTGCTTTGATACCTAATTCTCTTAGTGAATGATCCCATAATTCTCCTATCTGGGTCTCTCCTATACCTATAACTGCTACTTCTCTCATCTTATCACACGCTCCTTTCGATCTTCTCTCTATATTTTGCATACACGGAATAGTTGATGAATTCATGGTCCGAGATTATATCCTCGATAAGTGGGACGTCGTCTTCTCTGACCTTCTCTATCTCGTCCGTCACTTTGATGTGGAATCCGTCTGAACCGGCTCCGGACCCGTAAGAAGTAACCAGTATATCATCGCCGGGTTCCGCCTGGTCCACTGTCGCCGAGAGACCGAGCGGGACCGCTCCTGAGTAGGTATTTCCTATCCTGGGAACCAATAAGCCAGGTTCTATCTGCTCCGTTGAAAATCCCAATTTTTTAGCGGCCTTTGCCGGGAACTTACCGTTGGGCTGATGGAAGACCGCGTTATCGAAGTCTTCCGGTTCCATGCCAGTCTCCTCCATCACCTTCTTGGCACAATCCAATACGTGCCTGAAGTATGCTGGCTTACCGGTGAATCTACCACCGTGAGACGGATATTTCTGCCCTTCACGTC
>JBNJFO010000118.1:0-5080 GCA_051746905.1 Thermoplasmatota archaeon | reverse complement strand
GCCAAGATAGAGAAAGTCGAAGAACTGGATGAGATCACTTCAAGAGGTGTCATGATGACCCCTGCTTTGGGCATCGATGGCGATGTTGTGATCAGTGGAAAAGTACCGAATATAGAACAGATGAAGGAACTGCTGAAAGAACGATGAAACCAGCAATTATTTTAAAAAATTTTGAAACCGCAATTTTTATAAACTTAAACACCCGTTAATAAACAGAATATGGCTGCCGAGGAGCGAGAAAACGGACCAGTACTAAACTGGGAAGATATGCAGGAAGAGTGGGTGAGATGCCCAGTGTGCACCGCCAGGGTCAAATCGGATAACATCGAAGGCCATCTGGAGAAGGTTCACGATGAAAAGTTGGAGATCAAAGGCAAGCCTAAAGAGAAAAGTTTCCCGTATATTTTTTTAGTCGTTGCAGTGGTGGTCATATTGGCGATCGCCTCAGCGGGGTATGTTTTTTTCATGAATACGTCGGATGATGCAAACGATACGAATACCACGCCTGATGATAATCAAGATACAGGTGGTGAATGGTGGGAATCGTATCAACCGCGATACGACGTAGGCTCAGGAGAAGATGATTGGTGGATAGATTATCCTGAGATCAATCCGGAAACAGGCTCCTCGGTTGAACACCCACAATGGGTATTGGACTCTCTACAAGAAAAGCCCGTGGTCATCTTTACTCACAGTGAAGGCTGTGCCCCATGCGTTGAGCAACAAGAGGATATAGGACCGATAATGGATGAATATGGTGCGGAGGTAAGGTATTACGATCTTATGGCTGACGGCAGTGACCTGAAAGCCTTCGATGTTTTCGATTCATACGATTCGAACGGCGGGCAGTCATACATCCCATTGACTGCGGTAGTCACTCTAGAAGAACATAACGGTGACGTAGAAGTTGTATGGCACAGCACTGAGGGCGCTACCGGAGAGGATTGGATACGGGATTACATGAAGGATGCGATATACTATCATCAGATGAATTTGGAAGCGTGGGGAGGGACGTAGGTGCTGTCGAGGGATAGTGGCCTAACTTTTTATCTGATCGCTGCAGCCGTAGTGTTGATAATAATATTTTCAGTTTTTTTCTACACCTATGGCGGTGATTCAAGCGATCAAGAACATGATGCCCAAAATTTTAGTGCGGTAGACCTCGACGGAGAGAACATCACGTTGAGTGATTTCGAGGGAGAAGTGGTCGTACTCCATATCACCAATATAGAGAATCCTTTGTGCCTGGAATGCGAGGAAGAACTAAAGGCACAGTGCCGAGAATTGAATGAATTAGACTCGTCTCAGACGAACGTAACGATAATAACCGTTAACATGAGAAAAAATCCTTACTCTGAACCAGGCGGGTCCATGGTAGAAGAAAATTGGGATATAGATGTAACTTGGCACTGGATCGAAGACCATGAGCCATATGATATAGCCGGGAAGTACATGGACTATTGGAACCTTGACGGCGGCGTGTCTAACCCTACGGTATTACTGATAGATGGAGACCAGGATGTGGTCGGTATGTATCACGTTTATCAGATGGGGAAGGGAAAAGTTGACGGCATACAGACCGCCGACACCTTGGAAAGTGATATACAACAGATCGAGAGCGGGGAATGGGAAGAACAGCAGATGGATATAGGTGGGAGTAAGATAACCCTTGTAGGGATGTTCGCATTGGGAGTAGTCACTTCGTTCTCGCCGTGTTCTATCGCACTCTTGGTCGCCATGCTGTCCTATATCATGGCCTCTATAGGGAAAGAGGAGAACGGAGATGAAAACGATGGTAAAAATAAGAAAAAAGATCACTCCAAAGAAGGTTTCCTTATCGGAGTTTTCTTCACCATAGGGATGGCGTCCGTCTTCTTTTTGTTGGGCATTTTCTTGTCTTATGTAGGTATATTTATCAAAAACTCTGCTTATTTTTACCTGGGTTCAGGGGTGCTACTGGTGTTATTGGGTATAAACAATATGTACCCCCTTTCCGAGATGTTCCGTCCTATAACAGATAAGATCTACAAAAGCAAGGGGGCGACGGACTCGATCAATGATAAGATCAGAAAATCTATAGTTTCCTTATTCGATAATTCACTGATACTAGCTGCCTTCTTGTTGGGTGTTTTCTTTGCCCTCGCGTGGGCACCCTGCGCCATCTCACTCATATTACCCGTATTCATATGGGTCGTTTCTGAAGGTTTGCCGTTTTTGCTCGCCGGTTTGATGCTGTTCGTATTCGGCCTGGGGCATGGAGCGCCGATAATACCATTAGCGGTCGTCTCCCGATCAGCAAGGGCAAGCATCGGTGAAAAATATATTTCCATGGGAAAGAAAATAGAGGTCATATTCGGCGTGGCCATAATAATCATAGGTGTTATCATGGCTCTGAGGTTCTTCGGTTTCTATCTGTGGTAAATATCAAACGTACTTTTTCCCTTTATCGGTTATGTTGTATATCACGAAGTTAGCGTCCCTTTCACCCTCTATAAGTTTGCGGTCTTTCAGTATTGAAAGGTGGTAGGATAGTTTCGAATCGGCTATGTCCAATATATCTTTCAAAAGACAAACACATAGGTCCTGTTCGTTCAAGAGAGTGAGGATCTTCAATCGTTTTGGGTCCGAGAGAGCTTTGTAGATCTGACTTTCCTCCCCGATAAGTTCTTCATCGATGTTCTTGACCAGCTCATCGATACCGCCTCTGTTCTCCAACTCTTTCTCTACATCGTCAGGGATCTCCATCTATGGCACCTATGACAGGATGTGTAAGTGCGCTAATATACTTTACGAGGAAAATCAAGATGTTGATTGAGCCCCGTTGGAGATGCAGGGGTATGGTGAAAGAACACTTAATAGGTGAATGATGCTAGGGGATACGGTGTGAGCTGGAACTTCCTTCATGTTACTCACTTCAAATCAGATAATAACGATTAGCCTATTCACCTTTCTCAACAGATGTGATCTTCTATCCACCCCTTTGATAGAAGCGAAATGATTGCAGAATAACCCACCACCCCCAACCACCAACTATATATAGAACCTCTATATAGAACACTATACTAAAACAAATGATTAGGTGATAAAAATGTTCGGTGGAAACCAACCAATACTATTGTTAAAAGAAGGAACTGAAAGAGAACGAGGACAAGACGCACAGAAGAAGAACATCGCCGCCGCGAAGGCTATCGCGGAAGCTGTCAGGACCACACTAGGTCCCAAAGGCATGGATAAGATGCTTGTGGACAGCTTGGGAGATGTAGTGATCACGAACGACGGTGCAACCATATTGAGCGAGATCGATATCGAGCATCCAGCAGCTAAGATGGTCGTGGAAGTCGCAGAAAGTCAGGACGACGAATGCGGTGACGGTACGACATCCGTAGTTGTTCTTGCGGGGGAATTCCTCAAGAGGGCTGAAGACCTGATAGAGCAGAACATCCATCCCAGCGTTATAGCAAAGGGATTCAGGATGGCGGCTCTGGAAGCCAGCAAGATAATGGACGAGTTAAAGCATCCCATCGATATAGATGATGATGAAAAGTTGATGGAGATCGCCATGACCGCCATGACCGGAAAAGCTATCGAGGGTAACAAAGACGACCTTGCCAACATGGTAGTCGAAGCTGTCAAGATGATCGCGAAGAAGGAAGACGGTAACTACGAAGTCAACATCGACAACATACAAGTCGAAAAGAAAGCCGGTGCTAGCGTCGATAAATCCAAGATGATCAACGGTATCATACTCGATAAAGAGAGATTACACGACGGGATGCCCAGCGAAGTCAAAGATGCGAAGATCGCGCTCTTGAATTCAGCTCTAGAGATCAAAGAGACGGAAGTCGACGCGGAGATCGAGATAACAGATCCAGATCAACTGCAGAAGTTCATAGACGAGGAAGAAGCTTCCATCAAGAAGATGGTCAACAAGATAAAGGACGTCGGAGCCAACGTACTGCTTTGTCAGAAAGGTATCGACGACCTCGCACAGCACTACCTGGCCAAGGAAGGTATCTTCGCAATCAGGAGAGTAAAGAAATCCGATATGAAGAAACTGTCCAAGGCGACCGGTGCTAATGTTGTCACCAACCTGAACGACTTAGAAGAGTCTGATCTAGGTGGAGCCGGTATGGTTCACGAGAAATTCGTAGCCGACAGCCACATGACGTTCGTGGAAGAATCCGCAGAAGGAAAAGCCGTTTCACTCTTACTCAGAGGCGGAACTGACCACGTTGTTGACGAACTGGAAAGAGCTATCCACGACGCATTGAAAGTCGTTGCAGTAGCTATCGAAGACGAAGCTATACTGCCGGGCGGCGGAGCGGTCGAGATAGAGCTCGCCAACAAGTTGAAGGATTACGCGGGAACCGTTAAAGGCAGAGAACAGCTCGCTGTAGAAGCGTTCGCCAACGCCTTGAACATCATACCGAGAACACTGGCAGAGAACGCCGGTTTAGACGGTATCGATATACTCATGGCACTGAACAACGCTCACGAGAAAGACAAGCTCAGCTCACACGGTATAGAGATCAACTCCGGCGAAACAAAAGACATGTACGAAGCCAAAGTTATCGAACCGCTGAGAGTCAAGAACCAAGCTATACAGGCAGCAACCGAAGTCGCCAACATGATCCTCAGGATCGACGACGTCGTCGCATCCAAAGGTGGAGGAGACGGTGGCGGAGGAGCACCAGGCGGAATGCCAGGCGGAGGCGGAATGCCACCCGGAATGGGCGGCATGATGTGAAATCAGTCTAAGAACTGATACACCGCTCTAAACGATCCTCAAAACCCTTTTATTTTTCTTATTATTTTTTTATTTTCTAATGAGAAAAGTAAGTAGAATCTGTGATTGTGCGACATTTTTCTTTTTAATTTTTTTAAAATTCAGTACTTCAGTTTAAGAACCAGTAAGATCCCAACGAAGGTGACACCGATCGAATTTCCTAAGATATAGACCATGTTCTCGACCTCCAAAACAGTGTATATCTGAAGACCGATGAATGAGAAAAACGCCACCAACAAGAACAGCAGACCAGGGATCTATCTCTGATGTTCTTGTTGGTGGCGTTTTTCTCAT
>JBNJFO010000117.1:0-5202 GCA_051746905.1 Thermoplasmatota archaeon | reverse complement strand
TCCAGATATTCTTGTACTCTTTTTACCCAGAGATCCATACCAAGATCTTCAAATATTTCTCTGGATTTTTTTAGATATTTCTGACTTTCACCTTCTTCTTCTTTTTCTTTGTAATATAGCCCATATTCATAATAGAATCTAGCCATGTCATCTCTTTTACCACTTTTTTCGATTATCTCTTTGGATTTCTCTAGCTGTTTGTCAGCATCTTCTAGATCACCTTTCTCTCTATAGATCTGAGCTATAGTCAATCTGCTCATGAACTCCTCCATAGGTGCTTCGATATCTAACGAATCTTTCAGAGCTTTGCTGGCTTCTTCTAAGGCCTTTTCGTATTCGTCCATCTTTAGATATACCTTGGCCCTTCCACAGAGATTATAACCGGTATACGAACTGAAGTTTATATTCCTACATACATCTAGACTCTCATTGTAATACCTCAACGCTTCGTCAAGTTCACCTTTTAATTTGTGTATCTCTCCGATCTTCTCCAATGCCATGGCCACACCCTGCTGTTCATTGATATTTTCACCCTCTGATAAACTCTTCATGCTGTATTCCATCGCTTCATCGAGCTCGCCCATGTGGAGATATAAACTACCCATATTGTAAAGAGTGGACACGACCCCCTGTTTATCTCCTATCTCACTCCGGATATCAAGGCTTTTTTCGTAGTATTCTAGTGCTGTTTTTAGATCTCCACGATTCTTGTAGATCACCCCTATATTGTTTAGAGACATGGCTATCCCTCTTTTGTTACCGATCTTCTCTTCGATCTCTAAACTCCTCTCGTGATACTCCAAAGAAGCTTCTAGATCTCCGCTGTCATAGTGAACTGTGCCCATGTTATTTAGAGAATCTGAAAGCCCTTTGATATCCTCTATATCCTCTCTTATATCGATGGCCTTCGAAAGGTATTCTACCGCTGTTTCATAATCGCCTTTGAACCATGTTATCGTACCAAGATTGTGGTAAGCCTGGCCCATTTCTTCTTTATCCCCTAGGTTATCTGCGATCTCTTTCTCCTCTTGGAATATCTCTAGAGATCTGTTGTAATCTCCAGCCCTCATCAAAGCCCAACCTTTTATGTTGAAAATCTTGGACTTCTCTTCGTCATCTTTTTCAGTGTATGTCAATCCCTTATCGGCTAACTTTATAACTTCTTCAAAATCGCCTTTCTTTTGAAGGACTGAGGCCGACTTCCTGTAAAGTCTTATCTTATCAGTTTTCTCTTGCGCTGAATCCAATATCGAGCGATAATTTTCCAAAGCTCTGCTGAAATCTCCGGTTAAAGTGAATAGATCTGCTAGGTCCTCCATTATTTCGTTTTCAAGATCCTTTTTAACAGGATATCTCAGCACCTTCTTATAGAGATCGATAGCTTCTTGGTTTGCGTATCTTTCTTTGGAATTATTGGCAGCTTCATTTAGGAATGGTACAGCCCGTTCATCTTCAGCCATATCATAATGGTGGGCTATCTTTTCTACCATCTCTGATTTTTCATCCTGAAGCGATTGGTAACTCTCCGCGACTATCTTATGATATTCTTCTTTCAGTTCATGGTTGATATCGCTGTAGAGAACCTCTCTTATCTTCTTATGGTCGAAACGATATTTTTTACCAGTAGAATGGATAAGATTATGAGTCTTTTCGATGTCACTAAGATTCTCTAGTAGTTTTATTCGATTCAGACCTGTTATGTTACCAACTACCCTACTTTCGAATTCTTCACCTACCACACTTGCACATTCCAGGATATCTTTTTGTTGTTTGATCAACCTGTTCAACCTTCTCATTACAACATCGTATATCTTGGATGGTATATGTATCTCGTCTAAAGGACCGTTCTGGATCCATGTGTCATCTAGATCTTTTACATGGCCTTCCTCGATCAGTAATTTGATGAGTTCTATCAAGAAAAAGGGATTTCCACCGCTCTCCTCGTGGATCTTCTGTACGAAACCAGGGTCGAAATCTATCTTTTCTAAAGTTATATTCAAGAAATCCTCTACATCTTCTTTCCTGAGCCTTTCTAACTGTATCTCAGTAAATAGTCCCTCGCGGTTCATGTTCTGCATGGTCTTCTTAAGATCATGTGTCCCTCCCTCTTTGCCTGTGACAATATCTTCTGGCCGATAAGTGCCCAACAACAATATCTGATCTTCTTTCGTGTTCCTAGAAAGATAATGGAAGAGCCCTAGAGTGGACGGGTCCGCCCACTGGAGGTCATCTATGATAAAAATTATTGGTCTTTCCTCTGAAAGCCTTTGGAGACCCAAAAGAACGTTGTCTAAGAAATTCTCCTTCTTCAATTTAGCATCATCTACGAGATATTTACCTTTATATTTCCCAGACTTTATGAACCAGTCGATGATCGGCTTCAACTTTTCCGTCTCACCCATACTCCCATCCCAATCACCTAACCCATCCTTCATCTCCTTGAGCTTTTTCCTCATATCGTCTATCAAAAACTCGTTACTCGTACCTTCTATCACCATGGCTAATGATAGGTCACCTCGACTCTGGATAAGTATATCATGATCGCCATAGACAATAGAGTTCAGACTGCTGCCTTCTTCCTTTCCCATGGATGAGAGGGAATCTTTCACGAAGTTCTGTACCGCATTGAGCATGGAGGCGAATATATCCGCATCTAGTTCTGATTCCTCTCTCTCTGTTTTAGCTACAAGAAGACCCGTGTTGGTCGTTAAGTAAGCCGAGATGACCTTCGGTGGAGGAGCCTCAGCTATGAGATGATACAGGTCTGCGTTCCTTAGAGCTTCTTTTAAGGGTAAGAAAGGTTTCAGAGCTTCGGCTAAGCACCATCCTTTTATCACCTTAGTATCTTCTTGACTTGCTCGTTTTATCAGTTCATCTAGTAGTCTAGTCTTACCTATACCAGCTTCTCCGGACAGGAGGACAGTAGAACCTCTTCCATCTAAAACATCTTTAAAAATATGCTCTAATTCAGCCAATTCATCTTCTCGATCCACGAGACTAGAACTGAGATCTGGTACCTCTCTCTCTTCTACCAAAGGATCAACTCTAACGTAGATGTAATCTATTAGGTTGATAATAACTTTTGTCTTATCTCAAGAATCTATCAACAAGATACGGTGCTGAGAACACGGTTATAGGGACAAGCGACCACACTCTTCCCTTCAGCAGGTTATAGTCGGTCAGTAAACGCTCCCACGAGTTACCGAAAACGTAATGACCTGCCAGGAACTCGAACGCTATGGTCCCGACAAGCCAGATAGATCCGATCAAGAGGAGATCATTCTGGGTGTAATCTAAATTGATATTCTTGAGGAACAGGTAAACCACTATGAATATGAGAGCGATGAATATAACCGTGCTGATAACGTGTCCAGCGTGCTCTCCCAGCTTGGGCGCATAGACTGTTTCTCTAACGACGGCGTTAACGATGGCTAGTATCATGAAAACGAACCAGATACCGATGGAGTATAGGAGGAGCTTTTGGGACATATTTTCCATTTTATTTTTTATTTTATTTGGTTTTAACGGTATGATATTGATGTAAAGTTATAAATCGATAAGATTCAATTCAGTTGCAAGATGGTAAAAGAGACCTTTGAGGGAAAATATAGAAAAATTGGTTGGCTGTATCTATCCTCAGGTTTGTTGTTGATCATCCTTTCCTTGACGGTCGGGAGATTTCTGGACATCCCCGTTTTCATGAAAGTCTTCAGGTTCTTTTTCTTCACTGTGGGTGTGATACTGCTGATCGGTGCTTTCCTACATTATTTCGTTAGAGTCGTTGAGGTGACTTCAGAGGGGGTTTCCTCGGGTATCAGGCTTATTGGGGGCAGGAGGAAAGCGGGGTGGAGTGATATCGTTGAGATCAAGAGAGAAATGGAGCACAAAGCTTTCCTTTTCGGAGGTATATACGGTTTACAGTTGGGAACGAAGGTCACAAATTCGGTATACGCCAGAACAGAGTATGGTCGGAAGATATACCTCTACGCGTTGGAGGAATTCGATGAGGATGAACTGACCAGACTCCACGGGAAACTAAGGGAATACTGTTCTGAATACGGTGTAGAATACAATATCTGAACCCCTATTGGAAAAATGTTAAATGTTAGGTCAAGACTATTTTTATCGGTGCCAGAGATGAAAGATAAATTATCAGCTTACTTGATCGTTACGATCCTTCTGATAGGTGTTACTGGGGTGATGTACCAGGTTTCTATAACAGAAAAAGATGATGACGGAGGAGATGACTATATCGGTGGTGATTACCCAATCGATACAAGCAGAGTTTCCTATGATCCTCAAGAAAAGAGCGTCGAGCATGTCGTGAACGGGAACAACGAATTCTCTTTCGAGCTCTATCATAAGCTGGACGATGGTGAGAACCTGTTCTATTCTCCGTGGTCGATATCGACAGCTCTGGCCATGACTTATGAAGGAGCTAGGAACCAGACCCGGCAGGAGATCGGTGAGGTCTTCGGCTATCCTTCGAACGCTTCCGAGCTCCGTAAGGCGTACGGGTACCTGCACGACGGCTATAATAAGAACGAGAGCGGATACAACATGAGCACGGCCAATTCTCTCTGGGTTCAGGAAGATTTTCCTATAGAAGATGACTATAAGTGGCTGCTTCTGAATTATTACTTCGCTCGAGCGGAGAACGTGGATTTTGTGGGTGATCCGGAAGGTTCGTGCGATAAGATCAACAGCTGGGTGAAGAACTATACCAACGGCAAGATCGAAGAACTGGTCTCTCCTGGGATGGTTAATTCTATGACCAGGCTGATACTGGTGAACGCCATCTACTTCAAGGGACTGTGGGAAGATCCGTTCAGCGTGAAAGATACGGAGAACCAAACTTTTCATACCTCTGGTGGTGATGATGTTACCGTTCCTATGATGTACCAGGAAGGGGATTTCAACTACACCGAGACCGAAAAGTTCCAGATCCTTCAGAAGAAATATGTCGGCAACGATACTTCCATGCTCTTCGTGCTCCCGAAGGATGGTGATCTGAGTGAGGTGGAGGGCTCTTTGACTTACAAGAACCTGGAGAAGTGGAAAAGCGATATCGAAGAAACGGATCTCCAGCATATCAAGATCCCGAAATTCAACATGAGCACGGATTATGATATGAAAGAGACTCTTAAAGAGATGGGCATGCCCACAGCTTTTAATTCACAGAAGGCCGATTTCGAAGGGATA
>JBNJFO010000116.1:0-5237 GCA_051746905.1 Thermoplasmatota archaeon | reverse complement strand
GATGTGCAGCCGGATGTCTTGCTCGGCGAAGCGGGTCACGACCTTGCTGGCGGCATCTGCACCGAGCATGTGGCAACCGTGATGATGTTTTTTAAACATTCCATCGACCTCTACGAAGATGTGTTTCTCCTTATCTACCTCACGGATAACCTATCACGCTCCTGTTGATTAGAGATGTATAAGAACATCGATATATAACTCTTCGGAGAAGATACCATCCCTCACACACACAAAACTTAATTATATTCAGTCTAATCACATAAACGATGGAATTGAAGTTGGTGAGTTATCAGGCAGTAATCGCGGTATTGACAGCCATCACGATCATCGTTGCTGTCACCAGTGTAGTGCCGGCGATGATGGGAGATGTGATGATAGAGGTGCCGGAAGAAGACGATATCGAGTGGTCGATGAGCGGTTCCGAGTTACTGGTCGAGGCGGACATGTGGATCAACAACTCCGGGAACTACGACCTGAAAGATATCGATATAAGTATAGCTCTGGAAGGCCTCGATACGGACATATTCAATCAAACGAAGAAGATAGATTCCGTGGCATCCGGAGAGGACCGTAAGATACCCATAAGCCTGACCAAGAACTTCGACGAGTTCACGGATGAACAGAAGGAGACCTTCATCTTCAACGAAACTACGTTCCGGATAACCTCCACGATGACAGCCGTTTATCCGTTCAAACTACTGGGTTTCGACCTGGATTACGACCACGATATAGGATGGACCGGTATCGTCGAGGAGATCACCTTCCAATACGACAGCGCTAAAGTTTCTTCGGACAGCGACACCGGCAGTACCCTAACCCTACCCTACGAGGTCAGTACCTACGACGGACTCTCGGGCAGTTCAGACGTGTCTATCACCATGTACAACGAGGACGACCAGTCTGTGGATGATTACAGCGAGACCATACCCCTAGGTCAGTATCACCACGACGAATTCAGGTTCGAACTCGATAGGACCGAGACCGAGGATTTCATAACCCGCAGCCAGACAGTAGATTTCATCGCCGAGATTAGCATGTCTGAAGGAGCGGATCCCTTCGAATACGAAGCATCCTACGACTGGGGAGCACCGCTCAACAACTTAGATATCGGAGACGTGACCTATGAAGTGGAGTACAACACCACCACTCAACAATTCGAAGGCACAGCTACAGCTGAACTGAGTTTCGAGAACGACAGCCCTAGGAACCTGGATATCACACTGATACTTATCGCAAGGAACGATACTTCCTCTGGGAATGTAGGGATGGGGTACTACGAGTTCGAAGTTCCATCTGACAGCTTCTACTCCGAAGATATCTCGATGGACCTGCTAGGGGTCCCGGATGAAGTAGAAGTCCAGTTCGAGGAATACAACACAGGGATGGAATACGAAACCACTCTAGACACTGAAGGTTACATAGGAGGTCTATAACATGGACGACACCGGTTCTTTCGAAACACACCCGGTCAAAGCCGTCATCATGGCCGTGGTTTACCTGGTGGTTTTCGGAGTGATGCCCTTCATACTGATATCCATACTCACTTCCACTTTTGGAGATATCGCTTTCCTATTCAACAACACTGGGATGATGGCATTATTACTCAGTATACCTCTAGCCATCCTGGCCGGCGTAGCGGGTTACTTCGACAAGGGAGAGATATACAGGATGATCCCGGGTATCGTATTATCAGTGTTCACGATGATATACTTCGTAGTGGTCATCGGTACCCTCGACCTCGGATGGGAAGGAGACGACTACACCTACGCCCTGACCATGCCGGGCATCATATTACTGATAGTCCTAGTCCTGCTCGTAAAAGCGGGTTATTTCCCTCTAGAATACTACGTGTTCCAGAAGAAGAGAGATGATCTTCAACGGCAGAACACCAGACCGCCCGAGAACGAGGTCCCCGTTTACTGAAAGGAAACATCAACCTTTTTATACACCTCCTTTTTTTGCTTTATTCATGATAGACGACATCAAGGTAACTCGTAACATAGTCGATAGGTATTTCGAGGAATTCTCAGATCATATAGAAACAGATGTAGCCATAGCAGGTGCTGGACCGGCCGGATTGACCGCTGCACGCTACCTGGCCGACAAGGGGTACAAGGTGACTATCTTCGAGAGGAAACTCTCACCAGGAGGAGGTATGTGGGGCGGAGGTCTCGGATACCCTGTAGTCGTTCTTCAGGAAGAATCGATCCCAGAACTGGAAGCCGTGGGTGTTAACGTCAGCGAAGGCAGCGAAGGTTACTACACCGCTGATTCCATCGAATCGGTGGCCAAACTACTATCAGGTGCGATAGACGCAGGAGCCAGGGTGTTCAACCTCCTGAGCGTGGAAGACGTTCTTTACGAGAACGACCGTGTGAACGGTTTCGTTATCAACTCTTCACCCATAGAAGTGGCGGGACTCCATGTAGACCCGATCACCATAAGAGCTAGAGCTTCAATAGACGCTACTGGACATGACGCGGAAGTCTGTAATATCGTCCAGAAGAAAGCAGGTCAACTCACCACGGATAAAGGCAGCGTCCAGGGAGAGATGTCCATGTGCGCCGAGATCGGTGAAAAGACGGTGGTAGAGAACACCAGCCAGGTCTTCCCGGGACTGTGGGCCATCGGTATGTGCGCCAACGCGGTCATGGGCTCACCCAGGATGGGACCGATATTCGGAGGTATGCTCCTTTCAGGGAAGAAGGTGGCCGACCTCATCGACCAGCAGCTCAAGTGACCATCACGGTATAAGCGGGAAAACTAATATATTGGAAGAACTTCTTATCTGTAGAAAGGTAGGATCATGTGTGCTAATGAAGCGGCCAGTGAGGAAGGAAACAACGAAGGTTTTCACAAACTTAAGAGCATGCAGTTACCGCGCTCGATAGTCATAGGTTCTAAAGCGCTGGAGAAGACAGGTAAAACTTGTAAGAAACTCAAACTTACCGACGGAGCACTGATAGTTTGCGATCCCGTAACGAAAGAAGTAGCCGGAGATAGAGTTTCAGAGATACTCACTGAACAGGGCCACGATATAAAACTCAAAGTCATCGAACAAGCTTCTCAGAAAGTCGTCAACGAGATAGTCGAAGACGATAACGATTACAGTTTCCTCCTGGGAGTTGGTGGGGGGAAGCCCATAGATGTGGCCAAGTATTCTTCACACTTACTAGACAAGCCTTTCATAAGTGTTCCGACGGCGGCTTCACACGACGGGATAGCTTCCGGACGAGCATCGATAGATAGGAACGGTAACAAGATGTCCATGGCGGCACAGTCGCCCTTAGCGGTGGTGGCCGATACGGGTATCATAGCCAACAGCCCGCCTAGACTACTAGCCGCGGGATGTGGAGACATAATCGCGAACGCTACAGCGGTGATGGATTGGAAACTTGCTAGGAGGTTGAGGAACGAGAGCTTCTCGAACTACGCCGCGAATCTTTCAGAGATGACCGCTAATTCACTGATAGAGAACTCCAGCGGGATAAAATCCGGACTTGAAGAAAGCGCTTGGCTTGTGGTGAAAGCACTGGTCAGCTCCAGCGTAGCAATGAGTATAGCCGGGTCATCGAGACCTGCCAGCGGCAGCGAGCACAAGTTCAGTCATTCACTGGACAAACTTACGGAAAAACCGGCTCTTCACGGCGAACAATGTGGAGTAGGTTCCATCATAATGATGTATCTACACGGAGGAGATTGGAAGACGATCAAGGCCACTCTGGAAGCCGTAGGAGCACCGACTACCGCAAGGGGATTGGATCTGACCGAAGAGGAGGTCATAGAAGCGTTGGTGAGGGCCCCAGAGATTAGACCGGAGAGGTACACTATCCTGGGGAACAATAATATGAACAGGGAGGCTGCGGAGGAAGCCCTGAAAGCCACGGGGATAATATAAACAAAGAGGTGGAAAGATGACAATAACACTGATCGGAGAAAAACTAGCAAAGGAAGGTTTAGAATTTACCTTCGGAGGATGTTTATCTAAGTGCCAGAACTGTGAAATAAAGAACTCGTGCTGCGGACTCGAGAAGAACAAGTGGTACCGTATCACTTCAGTCCGTGACAAGGCGCACAAGTGTAAGATACACGACGGTGACGTCAAGGTCGTAGAGGTCGAGGAGATACCGATAGAAACAGCACTTGACGGGCGTTCCGTCATAGAAGGGTCCGTCATAACCTTCGAGGCTAAAGACTGTGATGACCTGGAATGTGAATTCTACAACTTGTGCCATCCGAGAGGTATAAAAGAAGGCGGGAAATACAACGTTACCAGTGTCGATGAAAAGATAGACTGCCCCAAGGGATACAATCTAAAGAAAGCAGAATTGAAGTGAAAACTGAAAATATGAACAGATAAAACCGATTCTCTCTTTTATTTACCTCTTATCTTATCGAAGAAACTCTTGTCCCTTTCCTTCTCGATCTCCCTGAATTCCTTCAATAATTCTTTCTGCTTTTTATCCAATTTTTTAGGGACTTTTACGTTAACCCTTATTATCTGTTTACCGTAGTTGCCCCTGGAATCCGGCAGTCCTTTCCCTTTTAAACCTACAGTTTCGCCGGGCTGTATACCTGCTGGGATCTTCACATTTGTCTTCCCCTTGAGCGTAGGTACCTTTATCTTTTCGCCCAGGGCAGCTTGGGTCATGCTGATATCTACGTCCATCAGGATATCGTTACCTAACCGCTTGAACACATCATGCGGCTTGATCCTCAACTGCACGTAAAGGTCTCCGGCCGGTGCTCCTCGCTTACCTGCATCCCCTTTACCGCGTAACCTCAACCTAGAACCATCGCGTGCACCGGGTGGAACTTTTATGGTGATGGTCTCTCTCTTATCTACCACGCCGGTACCTTTACACTTCGAGCACGGGTTCTCCACGATCTCGCCAGTGCCACCGCATTCCGGGCAAGCGCTGACCCTTATCAGCTGTTGAAAACCGTTCCTCTGGACGGTCCTCACTTCTCCCCTGCCTTCACACTTGGGGCATGTCTCCGTACCGCCGGATTCACTCCCACTTCCTCCGCATGCATCACAGTGTGTTTTCCTGTTCAATTTGATGGTCTTCTCGGTTCCACTTCTGATATCTTCAAGATCCACTTCGAATGTCACCCGTAGGTCGGAGCCTTTTCTCTGTCTTCTACCGCTTCGCCTACCTCTGCGTGCACCGAAGAAATCTGAAAATAGGTCTTCGAATCCACCGCCTCTACCCCCTCCGAAGAAATCTGAGAAT
>JBNJFO010000115.1:0-5245 GCA_051746905.1 Thermoplasmatota archaeon | reverse complement strand
TTCGGAGAAGCGTAGAATATCTCTAGGTTTTCCTTGTGCTTTGATAAGAAAGCCGCGCTTATCATGGCCACTGTGGCCAGTTTCGGAACTGGAGAGATGTTGATGTACACTTTTTTCCCTTTTTCCGCGTGGTATTTTATCAGTTCTAACGTTTTGGTGAATACTTCGTCGAAGTCGTATATGTTCACTTTGACCGTTTCTACGTCGATGGGGTTCTCTTTAAGTTTGTTCAGGAAAGAACCGGCTAGTTTTCTAGCTTCCTCGTAGGGTGAAGATCTGGACCTGAACATCACTAGTTTTTCGACAGGGTACTTATTGAGCATCGGTACCAAGATCCTGTCGTATTCGAAACCACCAGCTGTTATGTGGACTCCGGAATCTTTCGGTGTCATACAGTAATAGATTCGTCTCTGAATATTTAAAGATTGTGTTATATAACGGGATAATCCGTTAATTATAAATATGACCTTTTCCTAATATCATGACTACTCCCGTTAAGTAACGGAGATGTGCGTTATGAGAGGAGGACGAAGCCGCCACAAAGGGGTACCCGTTAGGTGCCGTTATCGCTCGCCATCTGGTAAGAACCGGGAGTATGGATATGGAGGAATAAAAATATGAGTAAAAGAGATGATGAAGAGGTATTGGATCTGTTGAAGAGACTCCAGATCGGGGATTATCTGGATATGGAAGAAGTGGACTATTTTGAAGACAACAAGCAGTGTTTGAGAGCTGCGCGTACGTTTTACAGCGATGTTTTGAAAGAAGCGAAATTTCTGGTAGTTAATCCGTCTCCCAGGAGTATGGAAGATAAAAGGAAGGAGATACGGGAAAAGTATGCGGAATTTGTGGGAAAAAGGAAGAAAGGTGAGGAAAAGAACGGAGAGAAGTTCGATTCTACCAAGTTCTACGATGAAAAAGACCTGGATGAAGGGGACAGGTGTGTTTTGGACCTTTTGTTGTCTAAGAAAGGTATCGGTGTTATGAGCCACAAATTCACGGTTGAGGGTGAAGTGTTGATAGCGGCTTTAAAACTGCTCTTGGACATGGACGCTGAAGATGCCAGGAAGAGGTTGACCCGGTCCTCTGTTCTTCGTGAGAACGATATGATATCAGTAGTTAATCATAGAGACAGGAGGTTACCGAGAAAACTACGCGAGAGAAGGAAACATCGTAGGGCTGTAGAGTGGGTCGATTTTCAAGTGAACGATTGGGTTATCGATGGGTTGTACGGCGATTACGAGTTAGAAACAGAGGAGGTTGAGGAAAAAGAACCGTCAACTGAAAATAAGATCTTGAACAAGGTAGAACCAGATGTCGAACTATCTGATGTGGTACTTCAAGAAGATATGAAAGAATCAGTGGTTTCATTGGTAGAACAGAACCGTAATCGCCAGAAGTTCATGGAAGATTGGAACATGAAATCCATAGTGGGTGAGAGGAAGGGATTGAACCTGCTCCTTTCCGGACCGCCTGGTACTGGTAAGACGATGATGGCTAAAGGGTTGGCAAAAGAGTTGGATAAAGACCTCTTTGTCCTCTCCTTCTCTGACGTAATGAACCACTGGTTCGGGAAAACTGAGAAGAATGCCAAGAAGATATTCGACATATTGAACGATACTGATGCTGTACTTTTGATCGATGAAGCAGATGCTATCTTACAGAGAAGATCACCCTCTAGGACTAGTTGTGATAGATCCGAGAACAGAGTGATCAACATACTGCTCCAGGGTATGGAGAACCACGATGGTATCATAGTGTTCACGACTAACATAGCTATCGGATTGGATAGGGCGATGGAAAGGAGAATGGACCTTAAGCTTGAGTTACCCGTTCCAAGCGTGGAGGCGAGGGAGAAGATATGGGAGTACCATATACCTGAAGAACTTCCGTTGGATGAGAACGTTGATTTTGGTGCCCTAGCTGAAGAATATGAGTTCTGTGGCGGGGATATCAGGAACGCTGTATTGAACGCAACCAGGTCTGCCATAAGAAAGGGTAATGATTCTGTTGAGATGGAAGACTTCTTGAAAGGGTGTGAGAAAGAAATGAAGGGAAAAGAAGTGATGAACTTCTACCTCAAAGGTGAAGACGATGAAGAGCAAGATATCAGGGGGTATGCATGATGATAAAAGAAAAAGGGCTGGAGGGAGCCCAGGAGGGGGACCACACCTCCCCTCTCCTTTACTATATCTTGGTGGTGATACCATGAAGGACCTCTTGGAGATATGTAAGAAGAGCCTGAAGGAAGATGTAGATATCATGAAGAGCAGTGTTGAGGAGGACGTTGAGATCATGAAGAAGAGTTTCGTTGAAGATGTTAAGTTGATGGACAGTGTAGTGAACGGTAAGAAAGGTGGTGGAGATGAATAAACATCTGAATTTTCTGGTGGACTGCGATCGTGGTGAGATCAGGGTCCTGAATGTATGTGTTGATGGATGTAGTCCATGTAAGAACCTTGAAGTGGCTCTGGGTGAACTTTGCAACGTTTATGAAAGTGTGAAAGTCCGTTCCTGTCGGAGGCACGAACTCAGAGAGTTCTTATCCGAGAGGGGTATCAATTCCTCCCCATCTGTCCTTGTATGCGATGGGAACGTTATGTTCTGGACCGTCGGTGCTGGGACACCTACGAAAGAGAGGAAGAGATTCATGATGGTGTTCGAAGCTCTGGAACAGGATAATGTAGAGTTCGTTGACCGTGGTAAACTGAAGCTCTGGGATGGTATGGGTAACGAGCGTGTTTTCAGAGGTGTTAAAGTTTGAATCTGGAAGAATTGAAAGAAAAGAGATATCTGAACTCCCTTTCTCCCTATGATCTGATGAGGGAGATCCGTGTGCTGTGGGAACTTGAAGAGAAGTACGAGGACGAGGAGAAGCTGGAGTGGGTTCGTGAGGAACTGGAAAAGAGGTTAGAGATCGAACGAGAGATGTTCGTGTATGATCCGGAGTACGAATAGGTAGGGGATCAATAGTATCAGTTTATTCTTTCTTCAAGTTGTTCTAAAGCTCTTCGATATATCTCTTCTTTGAATGGTGAGCGAAGTGAATATTCCTCTTCAAATTCTTCTAAACACTGATAAAGCAGGGGGAACCACTTCTTCCCAGTGATCTCTGATTGTTTCTTTGTTTCACTCATTATGACTTGCCAATCTAGGCCTGATTCGAACAAGAATGAAGCATCATCCATGTCTCGATCTCGTGTCGCGGCTATCTTGAAGATAAATATATCTTCTTTGGAGATCACATTTAAGTTTAGATTGTCATATTCTCCTATGGGTTCAGATCTTTTGACCATATCATCAGATAAAATAAGTTGGCCACAGATTTCATTGAGAAAAATATCGAAACGTGGGTCTTCATGGTGATCCATCACTACCTTGGCATTTAGAGCCTCGTATTCTTCTTTTTTCTCCTGTACTGGTTCATATCCTAATCTACCAAGTGCATCTTTCAACCTTTGATAATCATCTTTTTCTGCAAGGACTAGGTCGATATCTTTGGTAGATGTTTTTGCTCCATGCTTGATCAAAGCCAACCCGCCTATCAGATATACCGTTGTTTTGTCCTTTAAAACGCTGTCTATCTCGTTGAGTATCCTATCGAGTTCATCCTTTTCGAACATCTTCATCCTATCATCTCCTCGAGTTCTTCCGTGTCGATCTCTTTCCTGTACCTCTCTGCTTGCTTGATCAACTCTTGTAAAGACATATCTTCCCTCTTAATCCTTCGTTCAACCGCTTTTAGGACCCTTCTATCGCCGGGTCTCACAGTTAAAGCGTTGAGTATATGTTCATATTTTCCTTGCTCTCTATTCGAATATATATACATATAATCCGTATAATAGAGTTCTTCGCCTAGTTTAGAGGGGCCTGTTTCCTGTAGTTCTCGATGATCGATAGGGTTCTCAGTTTCAACTATGAATTCCAACCCACCCTGCCATAGGAATGTTTGGTTCGGTGAGGTCTCTTTCATGTACTTTATATTGTGGTATCTTCTCCAGCTTTCAAGGAAAGAACAGAGTGGTTCGAATCTGTCCGTTATCTTGTTTTTTTCCGTGATAATACCTATCTCACGAGGTTTCTCTAGGCTGTATCTGATGGTCTTTTCAGTTTTTGAAGTCAGATGAGAAAGGTTTTTGATCGAGTTGGGCATGTAACAAAGTTGTGTGAGTATCTTTATCTTCGAGTCTGATAGTATGTGTTCCCAATCGATATGCTGTTTTATCTTGACCAGATCACAAAATCTCTGCGTATGTTCTCTGTCTGAGATAGCGATCTTCTTCTTCAGAGTATTCGATTTGATTATGAATCCTTTGTTCTCTAGCCTTGATAAGAGTTCACTGGTCCTGCTGTAGGAAAGGCTTGTAAGGTTCGCTAAAGATCTGATACCTTGTTCGTTCCTACATATTTTCAGGAGTAAAGATATCTCTTTTTTTGACAGTCGATAATCGAACATAGTGGTAATACGACCGAAATAGTATAAATAAATATCGGGATTATTACCGTTTAAAGCAGATTGGCCGACGTGATGATACCTATCGGTTTACTGTTCTTTGTGACTAAGACAGCTTTGTGGGTGTTCAACAGTAGTTTGAAATCGTCTTTAGGCGTATCGTGTGGTATGATCGGTAGAGAATGGTATCTGAGATTGCTTACTTTAGTTTCTCTGTTTTCTATGATAGCTATGTCCTGGCTCGTGATCAGTCCTATGTAATTTCCCTGATGTTCAACAGGCATTTGAGAGAAATCGTTGTTGTTCATTATATCAGCTGCTTCTTTTATCGTCTGGTCGGGTTCTGCGGAGACTATGTTCTTTGTGACGAACTGTTCTGCCTGCTTGGTGTTGTCTCTTTCCTGCACGGCTCTGTAGATGGCTCTGACGTTCTTGTAATTGGGTATGTTGTCTTTCCTTTCCAGTTTTCCTACTAAGGATTTGGAAACATCTGCTCTACGGGCTAAAGTCTTCTGGGACCATCCCTTCTCTCTTCTTTTCGTTTTTATCTCTTCCACTAGAGTTTCGTACTTCGGCAGCATGTTATCGGCTCCAATTCGAGTTTTTGCTTCAATTCAATATATAATATATGAACTTTTTGTTATTGATGTGATAAAGATGAAGGCAAAAAAAAGAAGGAAAAGGCGGCCCGTGGGTTTAGGAAAAATGTCATGTTATATGGGTGGTATGCTCGACACATCTGGTGCTCCGCCCGATTGGCCAGAAGGAGGCGATTTATACCATGAGGTACAC